>CBRGMI010000050.1:0-11099 GCA_967797495.1 uncultured bacterium | reverse complement strand
GTCGCCGGGATCGGCGGCTACGGCAACTGCATCGGCGTCCCGACGGTGGGCGGCGAGGTGCAGTTCGGGCCGGCCCACACGGCGAACCCCACCGTGAACGTGATGTGCGTCGGCGTCGCGCCCGCCGAGCGGCTCGTCACGTCGGACCGGGAGGTCCACGAAGGCTCGTTGCTCGTCCTGTTCGGCGCGGCCACCGGTCGGGACGGCATCGGCGGGGTGTCGGTGCTGGCGTCCAGCACCCTCGAGGACCGGGCCGAGGAACGCCGTCCGAGCGTGCAGATCGGCGACCCGTTCGCCGAGAAGCTCCTGATCGAGGCCTCGCTCGAGCTCGTCGAACGCGACCTGCTCGAGGGGCTGCAGGACCTGGGCGGGGCTGGGATCACCTGCGCCGTGAGCGAGTCGGCGTCCCGGGCCGGGCTCGGCGCCGAGCTCGACCTCGGCGCGGTCCCGCTCCGCGAGCCCGACCTGGAGGCGTTCGAGATCCTGACGAGCGAGTCGCAGGAGCGGATGCTCGCGATCGTGCACCCCGATCGGCTCGGCGACGTCCGGGACGTGTGCGAGCGGTGGGGGCTCTCGACCGCGGTGATCGGCCGGCTCGTCCGGGGCGGCGGCCTGCGCGCGACGTTCCGGGGCGCCGCGATCGCCGACGTCCCGGCCCGGTCCCTCGCGAACGGGCCCGTCTACACGCGCCCGATGGCGGCTCCCGCCGAGCTCGAGGACGCGATCGCCGACGACCCGACGTTCGCGACCGTGACCACGCCGCCCGACGAGGCGTTCCTCGCGGTCCTCGGCTCGCCGAACGTCGCGAGCAAACGCTGGGTGTGGGAGCAGTACGACTCGATCGTGCAGGGCGGGACGGTGATGCCGCCCGGCGCGGACGCGGCGCTCGTGCGGATCGAGGGCACCCTGAAGGCGCTCGCGTTGTCGACGGACGGCAAGGGCCGGTTCGGCGCGCTCGATCCCTACCTCGGCGCCGCGCACGCGGTCGCCGAGGCGGCGCGCAACGTCGCCTGCGCCGGCGCGACGCCGCTCGCGATCACGAACTGCCTGAACTTCGGCAATCCCGAGCGGCCGGAGGTGATGTGGCAGTTCGCGCAGTCGGTGCGAGGGATCGCGGACGCTTGCCGCGCGTTCGAGACCCCGGTGATCGGCGGGAACGTGAGCTTCTACAACGAGTCCGGCTCTTCCGCGATCTGGCCCACGCCGGTGATCGGGATGCTCGGGCTCATCGAGGACCACCGCCTGGCGGTCCGGACCGGGTTCACGGGCAATGGGTCGTGGATCTACCTGCTCGGCGAGACCTTCGCCGAGCTCGGGGGGAGCGAGTTCGCCGAGGTCGTGCTCGGGTCGGTGGCGGGGCGCCCCCCGGCGCTCGATCTCGAACGCGAACGGCGGCTCCACCGGCTCCTGATCGGGGCCGCCGGCTCCGACCTGCTCGAGAGCGCGCACGATTGCGCGGAGGGCGGGGTCGCCATCGCGCTCGCCGAATCCGCGATCGCCGGCGGCGTCGGCTTCGCCGTCATGCTGCCGGGGGACCAGCCGGGGCACGTCGGCCTGTTCTCCGAGTCGGCGTCGCGCGTCGTGGTCTCGGTGGCGCCCGAACGGGCCACCGAGCTGGAGGACGCGGCGGCGGAGGCCGGCGCCTCGTTCACCCGTCTCGGCGAGACGGGCGGGCCCGGGGTCGTGTTCGACGGGCTGCTCGAGACCACCGTCGCCGAGATCGCGGCCGTGTACGAGGACGCGATCCCCAAGCTCCTCGCCGGGTGAACGTCCCGGGAGGCTCGTAGGTCCGGTGCTAGCATCGGGGCGGGTGGGTGCCGAAAGTCCGAGGGAGGAGTGCGGCGTCTTCGGCGTGTGGGCGCCCGGGGACGACGTCGCGCGGCTGACCTACTTCGCGCTCTTCGCCCAGCAGCACCGAGGCCAGGAGGCGGCCGGGATGGCGGTCTCCGACGGCGAGCACATCCTGGTGTTCAAGGAGCTGGGGCTCGTCTCCCAGGTGTTCGACGAGGCGACGCTCTCGACGCTCCGCGGCGACCTCGGGATCGGGCACAACCGATATTCGACGACCGGCTCGACGACGTGGGAGAACGCCCAGCCCGCGTTCAAGACGGACGGCCAGCGTTCGCTCGCGCTGGGGCACAACGGCAACCTCGTGAACACGCTCGAGCTCGCCGAGCGGGTCGGCGCCGGGGGCGCGGCCACCACCGACTCGGACCTGGTCGCGACGATCCTTGCCCGGCACCCGTCGGAGGACCTCGAGTCGGCGCTCGTCGACGTGCTCCCCACGCTCGAGGGCGCGTTCTCGTTCGTCGTGATGGACGAGCGGAGCCTGTTCGCGGCGCGCGATCCCCACGGTCTGCGTCCGCTCTCGATCGGGCGCCTGCCGAACGGGTTCTGCGTCGCCTCCGAGACCTGCGCGCTCGACATCGTGGGTGCGACGTTCCTGCGCGATGTCGAGCCGGGTGAGCTGGTGCGCGTGGACGAGCGCGGCGTCGTCTCCACGCGGTTCGGGCAGGCCGAACGCGGCGCGCTCTGCATCTTCGAGTTCGTGTACCTCGCGCGCCCGGACTCGAGGCTCCGCGGCACGACGGTGCACGAGGTTCGTCGAGAGCTGGGGCGGCGCCTCGCGCTCGAGGCGCCTGCCGAGGGCGATCTCGTGATCCCGGTCCCCGACACCGCGCACTCGGCCGCGTCGGGGTACGCCGAGGTCTCAGGGATCCCCTACGGCGAGGGCCTGATGAAGAACCGGTACGTCGGCCGCACGTTCATCCAGCCGTCGCAGTCGCTGCGCGAACGCGGCGTGAAGCTGAAGCTCAACCCCATGCCCGACGCGGTGCGCGGCAAACGCCTCGTGGTGATCGACGACTCGATCGTCCGCGGCACCACGACACGCCAGATCGTCCAGGCGCTCCGCGAAGCAGGCGCGACCGAGGTGCACACCCGCATCACCTGCCCGCCGATCCGGTGGCCGTGCTTCTACGGCATCGACATGTCGACCCGCCAGGAGCTGATCGCCGCCGACCTGACCGTCGAGCAGATCAGGGACTACGTCGGGGCGGACTCGCTCGGATACCTGTCGCTCGAGGGGATGGTCGCCGCCACCGGGCAGGATGCCGGCTCGTTCTGCCGCGCCTGCTTCGACGGCGAGTACCCCATCCCGATCCCCGCGCACGCCGGCAAGTTCCTGCTCGAGCACCCCGCGAAGTCGTGAGCTCGGAGGCGTACCGGCGGTCCGGCGTGGACCTGGACGCCGCCGCGAGGGCGGTCGAGCTGATCCGTGAGCTCGGGGGCGGTGCGACGCGACCCGAGCTCGTCGAGGGCGTCGGAGGGTTCGCCGGGTTGTTCGAGATCGGCGAGGGCCGGTTCCTCGCCGCCGCGACGGACGGCGTCGGGACGAAGCTCGAGATCGCGAGGCGCTCGGGCCGGCTCGACACCGTCGGGATCGACCTGGTGGCGATGTGCGCCGACGACGTCGTCTGCACCGGCGCCGAACCCCTGTTCTTCCTCGACTACCTCGCCGTGGGCTCGGTCGACCCCGAGCGCGTGGCCGCGATCGTCGCCGGGGTCGCCGAGGGCTGCCGACGCGCAGGCTGCGCGCTGCTGGGCGGCGAGACGGCGGAGCATCCCGGCGTGATGGCCGAAGACGCGTTCGACCTCGCGGGGTTCTGCGTCGGGATCGTCGAGGAGGAACGACGGCTCGGGGCGGACCGGGTGCGGGACGGGGACGTGTTGGTCGGTCTCGCCTCGTCGGGGCTGCACGCGAACGGCTTTTCGCTGGTTCGGGCGGCGCTCCTTGTGCGGGCCGGCTACGCCCTCGAGCGGATCGTGCCGCCCTTGCGCCGCCCGCTCGTCGACGAGCTCCTCGAGCCGACCGCGATCTACGCGCCCCTCGTGCTCGAGCTTGCCCGAGAAGGCGTGCTGCATGCCGCCGCGCATGTCACGGGCGGCGGCATCGTTGAGAACCTCCGGCGCGTCCTCCCGGAGGGGCTCGAGGCCGATGTCTCCTGGGGATCGTGGCCCGAACCCCCGGTGTTCGAGCTGCTGCGGGCCCAGACCGGCGCGACCGAGCACGACCTGCGTTCGACGTTCAACCTCGGCGTGGGGATGGTGCTCGTCGTTCCGCCCGCTCTGGCCGAGCGCGCGATCGCGCACGCGGGCGGGTCGGGTTCCGCCGCGTTCCCGATCGGAGTCGTACGAGCCTGACCGGGGTCGGGCGTGGGCCGGCGACCGCGTGTCGGCGGGGGCTGGCGCGGACTGACTAGCCGCCTGTCGTCCACGTGTCGGGGCTCCATCCGGCCGGGGGAGACCAGCCGGTACCGCAAAACCGGTCGCGAGGCCGATGCCTCCCGGCCGAACGCCGGCCGATACCGTTCCTAGGATGATGGAAACGAAGACCACGTCGCGGGTCCTGGTCGTCGACGACGAGCCACAGATCGTCTGGATGCTCCAGTTCAGCCTCGAGGCCGAGGGGTACCAGACCCTCTCGGCGGCCGACGGCAGGACGGCGCTGGACGAGGTGCGCGAACACCACCCGAAGGTCGTCCTGCTCGACATCATGATGCCCGTGATGGACGGCTGGGCCTTCCTCGAGGAGCTGCAGGCGATCCCGGCCATCGAGCGTCCCCGCGTGATCGTGGTCTCTGCGCGCTCGAGCCTGCGAGACCGCGCCAAGGCGGCCGAGCTCGGCGCCGACGCGTTCGTCGCCAAACCGTTCAGCGTCGACGACCTGCTGGTCGTCCTGCACGACGTCGAACGGGCGGTCTGACGCCCGACGCGTCAGACGCTCAGGCCCGCATCCCCGAGCAGCCCGAGGACCGGTTCGAGCAGCTGCGTGGGGACCGCGACGGTGAGCACCTCGCCGTCGGGTTGGTCGATCTGCCGGAACACGGCGCCCGCGGCCTCCACGATCACCGCGCCCGCGGCCGTGTCCCAGGGCGCGAGGTGGAGCTCGTAGTAGGCATCGACCTCTCCGCAGGCCACCGAGCACAGATCCATCGCCGCCGAACCGCTCCGCCGTATGTCCGAGATGCGATCGATGAGCCGCCCGAGCGTCTCGGCCTCGCGGACCCGCATCCCCGCGTCGTACCCGAACCCCGTGGCCACGACCGAATCGGCCAGCGTGGTTCGGGCCGACGGCCGTACGCGAACGCCGTCGCGTTCGGCCCCCCGGTCGGCCACGCCCACCGTGGTGCGGCCCAGGGCGTCGATCACGACGCCGACGCTCGGGCGGTCGTCGACCTCGATCCCGATCGACACGCCGAAGCCCGGGTACCCGCGCACGTAGCTCGCCGTCCCGTCGAGCGGGTCGAGGACCCACCGCACGCCGGACGAGCCGGCCCGGTCCGTCCCTTCCTCGCCGAGGATCGCGTCGTCCGGCCGCGCGTCGATGATCCCCTCGACGAGGGCCTGCTCGGCGGCCCGGTCGATCTCGGTGACGAGATCGCCCGCGGCGGACTTCCGGTCGATCGCGAACCCTCCGCGGAGCCCGTCCCGTTGGATCTCCGCCGCCCGGTGGGCGAGCAGCACCGCGAGCGTTCGGAGCTCGTCGAGCAGCTCGGCGGATCCTGCCGGGCTCAGGGCTCGATGACCTTGCCGAACCGGACGTCGCGGGCCGGGACGCGCGCGATGGTGTCGTCCTTGCGGCGGACCACGTAGGTCGCGGCCTCGTGGTCGTAACGCTCGAGCATGCCCACCGCCTCGCCGACGTAGCCGTTCGGCAGCTCGAACTGGAACGACACGCGCTTGCCGAGGTCCTGCGGCGTCACGAGGTTCTGGCCCTTCACGAGCCGGAGGATATCGGACCGGTCAGCGGGGCAGCTTGTCCAGGCGTTCGCGCGACTCGAGGAGCTCGACCAGCGCGCCGAACGCCCGCCCCACGGTCGCGCCGTCGAGCACTCGGTGGTCGAACGTGAGCGAGAGCGTGCACGCCGGACGGGCCTCGACCGCGCCGTCGATCACGAGCGCCCTCGGTGCGATCACGCCGAGGGCGATCGTGACCGCGTGGCCGGGGTTCAGCAGCGGCGTCCCGAACTCGGAGCCGTAGCTGCCGGTGTTCGTGACGGCGATGGTCGCGTCGGCGGTGTCGTCGCGGGTCAGGGCGTTCGAGCGTGCCGCGTCCGCGAGGCGTGCGATCTCGGCAGCGATCTCGGCGATACCGAGCGAACCGGCGTCGGCGAGCACGGGAACCACCAATCCCCTCTCCGTGTCCGTGGCGATCCCCATGCGTACCTCGTGGAACAGGAGGATCCGCTGGCCCTCCCATCTCGCGTTCAGCATGGGGTGGTCCCGGCACACCTCCGCGAGCGCCCGGACGATCACCGGCAGGGGCGAGACGCCGAGGCGGGCGCGAACGGCCTCGAGCGCCGTGCAGTCCACGGTCCGGAACGTGGTCACCTGCGGGATGGCCGCGACCTCCGTGAGCCGGTCAGCGATCGCCCGTCGGGTGAGCGACACGGGGATCTCGGATGCCGTGTTCACTCGCCGGACATGATCGGGTTCGTTGCCGGTACGTGTGAACGCCTCGACGTCCTCGCGCGTCACGCGTCCGTCCGGACCGGAGCCCGGGACCATCGACAGGTCGACGCCGAGGTCCCTCGCCAGTTTGCGCACGGCCGGCGTGGCGGTGGCCGACGCCGTCTCCGCCGCTCCTACGACCTCGAACGTAGCGAGGGGCGCCCCGACCGCGAGCGTCTCGCCCGCCTCGACGTGGAGCTTCGCCACGCGGCCGGCGAACGGTGCGGGTACCTCGACCGTCGCCTTGGCCGTCTCGATCTCGACGAACGGCTGGTTCAGCGAGACCGTGTCACCCTCTGCGACGAGCCACGCGCTCACGATCGCCTCCTCGAGACCCTCCCCGAGATCGGGCAGGGTGAAGACGCGCTCGGCCATCAGTAGTCGACCACGGTGCGGACGGCGTTCGAGATCCGTTCGACGCTCGGGAGGTAGCGCTGTTCGAGGGACGCGGGCGGATACGGCACGTCCGGTCCGGTGACGCGCACGACGGGCGCCTCGAGGTGATCGAACGCCTCCTCGACGATCCGCGCCACGATCTCGGCGCCCATCCCCAGCGTCAGCGGCGCCTCGTGCACGACGACCGCACGCCCCCTCGACCGGATGGCGTCGCCGATCGCCGCGACGTCGAGCGGGACCAGCGATCGGAGGTCGAGGACGGCGGCCTCGATCCCGCCCTCCGCCAGGGCGGTCGCGGCCTCGAGGCATCGGCCGACCATGGCGCCGTAGGCGATCAGGACGCAGGCCCCTCCCTCCCGTACGACCCGCGCCCGTCCGATGCCGGGTCCCTCCACGGTCAGCTCGCCGTCCTCCTTGGCCCAGTAACGGCTCTTCGGCTCGAGGAAGATCACGGGGTCCGGGTCGTCGATCGAGCGCCGCAGCAGCCGGTAGGCGTCGAGCGGCGTCGACGGCACCACGACCTTCAGCCCGGCGGTGTGCACGTAGTAGGTCTCGGGGCTCTCGCCGTGATGCTCCTTACCCCGGATGCCGCCGAACGACGGGATGCGGATCACGGCGGGCACCCCGACCCGGCCTCGGGTGCGTTCGCGGTACTTCGCGAGGTGACTGATCACCTGGTCGAGCGCGGGGTACGAGAAGCCCTCGAACTGCATCTCGGCGATCGGGCGCCACCCGGCCATCGCGAGGCCGACGCAGATCCCGGCGATCCCGGCCTCGGCGATCGGCGTGTCGAACACCCGCTCCCGGCCGAACTCGGCCTGCAGGCCCTCGGTCACACGGAAGACCCCTCCGAGCGCACCGACGTCCTCGCCGAACACGAGGGTGCGTGGGTCGGCGGCGAGCGCATCGCGGAGCGCCGCGTTCAGCGCCGCGACCATCGTGTGCTCAGCCATCGCCGAGGAGCCCCTCACGCTGGGGGAGCAGCGTCGGCGGCGGGTCGGCGAAGGCGTGGTCGAACATCTCGCCGGCGGGCGGCTCGCCGAGCGCGGTGAGGTCGGCACGAACGTTCGCGACCCAGGCCTCCGCCTCGTCGTCGCACGAGCGGACGAACGCGTCGTCGATCGTGCCGGCGTCGAGCAGGTGCGTTCGGTAGCGGTCGATCGGGTCGCGCGCGCGCCAGGCGGCGACCTCCTCCTCGTCGCGGTAGCGGGCGGCGTCGTCGGCGGTCGAGTGCGACCCGATGCGGTACGTGACCGCCTCGATCAGCGTGGGGCCCTCACCTGCCCGGGCGCGTCCGACCGCGTCCCGTGTGACGGCGTACACCGCCAGGACGTCGTTGCCGTCGACCCGAACCCCCGGCATGCCGTAGCCGGCCGCCCGGGCGGCGATCGGCGCGGCGAACTGCTCGTTGGAGGGGACCGAGATCGCCCACCCGTTGTTCTGGCAGAACAGGATCGCGGGCGCGCGGAAGACGGCGGCGAGGTTCGCGCCCTCGTGGAAGTCGCCCTCGGAGGCGGAACCGTCGCCGAAGTACGCGAGGGAGCAGGCGGAGCTCCCGTCGAGCTTGGCGCCCATCGCCCACCCGACCGCGTGGACGATCTGCGTCGCGACGGGGACGCAGATCGGGGCGAACCTGCTGGCGATGGGGTCGTACGGACCGCCGTGCCACGTCCCGCGGTGGTATTGGAGGTACTCGACCACGTCGACGCCCCGCACGACCGCCGCCGCGAGCTCGCGGAACGACGGGAACACGAAGTCGTCGGGGCCGAGCGCGAACGCGCTGCCGACCTGCGCCGCCTCCTGGCCCTCGAACGGCGGGTAGACGGTGAGCTCGCCCTGACGCTGGAGCGCCCAGCACTCGCGGTCCAGCCGTCGCGAACGGATCATCAGCCGCAGGAGCTCGCGGCGCTCGTCCTCGGACAGCCCCACCTCGACGTCGCCGACCGCGGTGCCATCGGGCGCGACCAGTCGGACGATCGGGACGTCGGTGGACGCGATCTCCTTCATACGGGGCGGCCTCCGGCGTTCACTGGCGAGCGGGGCCAGGGGAGCATATATACACTCGAACGCCGTGGTCCCGTCGGCCGAGCTCCGTGTCTACCAGCCGCTCGAGGCGTTCCCGCCACACGAGCAGGCGCACTGGGAGCGGCACATCGTCGACGGGCGACTGTGGCTCGGTCCGCCGCGGTACCGGCAGGAGGTGACCTCGTCGGGCGCGGGGATCCTGGTGCCCATGGGCGAGGACGGCGCCTACGTCAAGGTCGTCGAGGGCCGGTACCACGTGTGCCCGTGGCGGACGACGCTCCGCGTCCTCGCCGGCATGCTCTCGTTCCGCGAGGCGGCCGTGTTCGAGGACCCTTCGATGTTCGTCACGGACGCGAGCGCTCGGCGCGCGACGCGCGATCTCCGCCGGCTGCGACGCCGCGAGCCCTGGCAGGTGTCGACGATCATGCACAGCCCCTGGCACGTGCCGGTCCGGTGGTTCGTCCTGTTCGACGACGACGAGCGTCGGCTCCTCGAGGTCGAGGGGCATCACCGGCTGTCCTACCTCACATCCACGAGGAAGGCGCTCCGCCGGGCGGAGGATGCCGTGCCGGTGCTCCGCCAGTCCGAGCTCGGTCCGATCGGCGAGCTCGTGGTCGAGATGCACCAGTGGCTCGCGCTGTTCGACCCGGGGTCGATCCTCGAGCTGGACTACGGCGGGCTGTGCGGGATGCTCACGTGGGACGAGATGGACGACGACCACAGCGCCCGGGACATCCACGATGCGCTCAAGGCGCTGGCCGACAAGGAGTTCCCGCGCTCGGCCGACCTGTACCAGTCGGTGATGGTGCGCTCGGCCGAGCTCCGGGCGCACGAGGGCCTGAACTGACACGGCGCGTGGCCAGGGGCAGAATCGAACTGCCGACACCGCGGTTTTCAGCCGCGTGCTCTGCCAACTGAGCTACCTGGCCTCCAGAGCCGAACGCCGGCCCTTCGGCCGGCGCCGACCTCCGCGCGCCCGACGGGCTTCGATCCCGCGATCTCCGCCTTGACAGGGCGGTGAGGACGGCCGGACTCCTCTACGGGCGCGTGGGTGCTATTCGGTTGTGTGCCCCCAACGGGATTCGAACCCGTGTCGCCGCCTTGAAAGGGCGAAATCCTAGGCCGCTAGACGATGGGGGCCCGGTCCGTGCCGCACCCCGCCCCCGGCCCGGGGGCAGCGCGGGGAAGTATAGCGGCCGCCCGCCTGAGCCCTCAGCGGCCCTTGACGATCCTGAGCCGGTCCCCGGGCCGCAGGTCGACGCCCTCGGCGCACTCGAGGATGTGACGGATTCGAGGCCGTGGGAGGAGGAGGCGGCGGGGCCGAACCGGCCGTACCGACCGCACGACGAGTTCGCGATCCAACAGAGCGACCGAGATCGGTAGGCACATCCCGAAGGTGTGAATCGAACGGGCGCGATCCAAGAGCAGGGCCTCGTCCTCGGCTAGGAGCCCGCGAGCGATGAGCCCCCGCATCCGTTCCCGCCTGGTCTCCGGCGCGAGCGCCCTGAGGATCTGACCACGCGAACCGAGCAGGCGGACCTCCCGCATCGCCCGAGCCTAGCCGGCCCTTCGGACCGTCGTCCGGATCGGCACAGGCTGGCTCGAGCCCCCACCGAACCCTCCGAAGGATCCACGGTGGAATAAAGTTCGACAAGAGTTCCGGGAAAGCTGTCCCGGCCGTGCCTGCGGACGGCATCGAACGCATAGAGTGGCTGCTGTAGGCGTGACGGCGGACGCAGGAGGTAGTGGAGCGAAGTGGACGCCTTCCGACCCAGGCCCATCAATTCCAGGGTCCTCAAGCTCGGCCGGCGGTACAGCCTGCTCCGCACGGCTGGGGCGTACGTGGTGTTCGACACGAGGATGCCCGCTCGTCCCGGAGAGCGATTCCCGGACTCGGACCGAGCGCAGGCATTGGTTCGATACCACGCGCTGGAGGATCGCCACTGGTCGCGGATCGTGTGGCGCGCCTCGATGGTCCTCGAGCGAGGGCTGAACCCGAGCGGACAGTCGCTCGCCGTGAGCGTTGTGGTCATCGCTGGACTGATCTTCTTGGCCGGACTCCTCGCGGCGAGGGGCGAGACCAGCACGCCCGCGCTCCTGGGAGGGGCGTTCACGGTGGCGGAAAGCGAGGGCGGCGTGCCGTACATCGCGATCGATCCGCACGC
>CBRGMI010000049.1:0-11100 GCA_967797495.1 uncultured bacterium | reverse complement strand
CCGATGAGTCCGAACCCGATCAGGAACAGGACGACCATCGCCGCGAAGCGTCGTCGCTCGCTCACGGCAGCATCGTAGCGGTTCGCGCCCGTCGATCGGATCGCGATAGGATCGCGTGCCCCGACGGGCGGGATCGAAGGACCCGGACGAGCGACCGCGGAGCCGGGGACGGAGCAGGGACCGAGCCGGGAACGGAGGTGGAGCGGCAGGTGGCAGCCCCGAGCGTCGCGAACAACCTCGCCAGCGTGCCGATCTTCTCCGGCTGCTCCAAGCGGGAGCTCGGGATCATCGCCCGGGCGTCCAAGGAGGTCTCGCACAAGGAGGGAACCGTGATCGCCCGCGAGGGTGAGCGCGGGATCGGCCTGTTCCTGATCCTGGACGGCCAGTGCAAGGTCACGATCGGCGGCAAGACCAAGGCCCGCCTGGGAGCCGGGGACTTCTTCGGGGAGGTCGCCCTGCTCGACGGCGGCCCCCGGACCGCGACCGTGACGGCGGTCTCACCGGTACGTCTCGTCGGCATCACCGGCTGGGTGTTCCGCGGCCTGCTGATGGAGCACCCGACGATCGCCCTCAAGACGCTGGAGGCCGTGGCCGGGCGACTGCGCTCGGTCTCGAAGGAGCCCGTCTAGTCCACCGGCACGGGCGGAGGCCATGACCGAGGTCCCCGACGAGGTCCGCGCGCTCGCGGCCGAACGCGACGAGCGCCGCCGGGCCAAGGACTTCGCCGCCGCGGACGCGCTCCGCGATCGCATCGCGCGCTTCGGCTTCTCGGTGATCGACGGCCCGCATGGACCCTCTCTCGAGCCACTCGCCGTCACCGAACCCCACCGAATCGCCGCGCACGACGTCGAGACCCTGCTCGGCGAGCCGGCGACGGCAGACGCGAGCGTGCATTGGGTCGTCGAGGGATGGCCCGAGGACGTTGCGCGTGGACTCGCCGGCTTCCGCGCGAACGAGGGAGGCCGCGACGTGCGGTACGTCGTCGTGGACCTCACCGAGACGGAGCCCTCGACCTACGGGACGGGCGTCGAGGTCCTCGCGCTCGAGCCCGGGACGGGCTGGGGCGCCGCCATGAACGCGGGGCTCAGGCGTTCGCGCGGCCGGTCCGTGCTCGTGATGGACGGATCGATCGAACCCACGGGGGACGTGTTCGCGCCGCTCGAGGCCGCGCTCGACGACCCGAGCGTCGGCGTCTGCGGGCCGTTCGGGATCTCGACCGAGGACCTGCGTGAGTTCCACGAGAGCGACGGGCCCGAGGTCGACGCGATCGAGGGGTACCTGATGGCGTTCCGCAGGGACGTGATCCGTGACGTGGGGTTGTTCGACGAGAGGTTCCAGTGGTACCGGACGGCCGACATCGAGTGCTCGTTCCGCATCAAGGAGGCCGGCCTGCGGGCCCTTCGGGTCGACGCGCCGGTCGTCAAGCACGAGCACCGGATGTACCACACGACCCCCGAGGCCGAACGCGACCGGCTCTCCAAGCGCAACTACTACCGGTTCCTCGAGCGGTTCAGGGACCGCTCCGACCTGCTCGTGCGGCGGCCGACCGACGGCTAGGAGGGGCGCGGCTGCAGGACGATGTCCGGCCCGCCCGAGCCGGGGGTCGCCGTGCCGGCGTTCCGGTGGATCTGGTCCTCGAGCTCCTCCGGCGTGGGGATCGGCTTGCTCCCGTCGAAGTACCCCTGCAGGTCCGGCCCGTCGATCACCTCGATCACGATCAGGATCTTCGAGAGCTGCTCCAGGAGCCCTCGGTAACGTGTGAGCACCTCGGTGGCGCGCTCGTGGGCCTCGTTGACGAGCCGGGCGGTCTCCTCGTCGATCAGCGCCGCCAGGTCGTCCGAGAGCTCGGGGGAGCCGCCCGGGTACAGGAACCCGGCTCCCTGGCGGAACCCGTCGTGCCCGAACGACACCGGGCCGATCTTCGGGCTCATGCCGTACTCGGTGACCATGGCCCGGGAGATCTCGGTGGCGCGCTCGAGGTCGTTCTGCGCACCGGTGGAGACCACCAGGTCGAACAGGATCTCCTCCGCCGTGCGCCCGCCGAGGAGCACCGCGAGCCGGTCCTTGAGCTCGGGCTCCGTGAGCAGGTACCGATCCTCGAGCGGTCGCTGCATCGTCATCCCCAGCGCGGCCGCGCCGCGCGGGATGATCGAGACGCGGTGGACCGGATCGGCGGTCTCCGCGGTGAGGGCGACGAGCGCGTGCCCCATCTCGTGGATCGCCACCCGCTCCTTGTCCTTCACAGACATCACGCGACTCTTGCGTTCCAGACCCGCGACGGTCCGATCGATCGCCTCCTCGAGCTCGACCATGGTGACCGCCTCCCGCTCCCTACGGGCGGCGAGCAGGGCCGCCTCGTTCACCACGTTGGCGAGGTCGGCGCCGGTGAACCCCGGCGTCCGGGAGGCGAGCACGCGGAGGTCGACCTGCCGGTCGAGCGCGACGCCGCGGACGTGGACCTTGAGAATCTCCTCGCGACCACGCAGATCGGGCTGGTCGACGACGACCTGCCGGTCGAAGCGGCCCGGGCGCACGAGCGCGGGGTCGAGCACGTCGGGGCGGTTGGTGGCCGCCATGATGATCACGCCCTTCTGCGAGTCGAACCCGTCCATCTCGACCAGCAGCTGGTTGAGCGTCTGCTCGCGCTCGTCGTGCGCGCCGAATCCCGCCCCGAGCGCGCCGCCCCGCCCCTTGCCGATCGTGTCGATCTCGTCGAGGAACACGAGCGCGGGGGCCTTCTCCTTGGCCTGCTGGAACAGCTCGCGGACCCGCGCGGCGCCAAGGCCCACGAACATCTCGACGAACTCGGAGCCCGACATGAAGAAGAACGGCACGTTGGCCTCGCCGGCGACCGCGCGGGCGAGCAGGGTCTTGCCGCAACCCGGGGGACCGAGGAGCAGCACGCCCTTCGGGATTCGCCCGCCGAGCCGCTGGTATTTCTTGGGGTTGCTCAGGAACTCGACGATCTCGTTGAGCTCCTCCTTCGCCTCGTCCACCCCCGCGACGTCGGCGAACGTCGTCTTCATCTCCTTGCGGTCGTAGATCTTGACCTTGTTCCGGCCGAGGTTCAGCGCCGCGCCGGTCTGCGCGCCGCTCATGCGTCGCACGAGGAAGAACCAGACGAACCCGAACAGCAGGATCGGGACGACCCATGCCAGCAGGATGGTCTGCAGGCCGCTGGGGGTCTCGCCCGTGTAGCTGATCCCGGCGGCGTCGAGTTGGTCGGTCAGGGTCGAGGTCCCCTGCAGGATCGGGGGGATCGTGGTGTTGAAGTCCACCGTCCCCGTCGAGTCCTCGTACCGCCCAGAGACCGAGGTCTGGCTGATCCCGAGCGTCCCGACGATCTGGCCGGCCTTGACCCGCTCGAGGAAGTTCGAGTAGTCGATCGTGTGCGGGCGGGCGGACGTGAGGAACTGGAACGTGATCAGGATCAGGACGAAGACCACCGCCCAGACCAACGGCGACGAGCGCACCCGACGGGGTCCGCTGGGCGCTCCACCCCCCAGATCGAACCCCTGCCAGCGTCCGCGTCTGCCGTCGTTGTTCGCCACTGGCCTGACATCTTCCCATCGATGTTCGCCGAACGACATGCGGGTGGTTGGAGGTCCCGGTCGATGCGGGATACTGAGGGTTCGCTCGGCGAGCGAGCCTGGAACGAGACCCGGCCAAGCAAGCGGGCCAAGAGAGCGGGAAGGAGGATCGGCGGTGGCGCGGAGCCCGGTTGCGCCCCCGGAGGATCCCGCTCTTCGTGAGCGGTTCGAGCGCGAGGTCCTCCCGCTGCTGCCGAACCTGTACGGGGCCGCGCTGCGGATGACCCGGAACCCCCAGGACGCCGAGGACCTGGTTCAGGAGACGTACCTGCGCGCCTACCGCGGCTTCTCCGGTTTCCGAGAAGGCACGAACCTGCGAGCCTGGGTCTACCGGATCCTGACGAACACGTTCATCAACTCCTACCGCAAGAAGCAGCGCGAGCCTCTCACCGTGCCCGACGACGACACCTCGGACTGGTACCTGTACGACAAGCTCGGTGCCTCGAACGTCGAGGCGTCGGCCGAGTCCGAGGTGCTCGAGAAGATCCCCGACGAGGACGTTCAGCGGGCGCTCGAGGACCTGCCCGAGGGGTTCCGGATGGCCGTGCTGCTCGCGGACGTCGAGGGGTTCAGCTACAAGGAGATCGCGGAGATCATGGACGTCCCGATCGGGACCGTGATGTCCCGTCTGCACCGGGGAAGGAAAGCCCTGCAGAAGGCGTTGTGGGAAACGGTACGGGAGCGAGGCCTTGTCACCGACTGACTGCGAACACGTGCTGAAGCAGATCGAGCTCTACCTCGACGGAGAGCTCGTCGCTTCCATGCGCGTCGAGATCGAGCAACACCTGGGTGGCTGTGACCCCTGCAGCGGGCACGCCGCGTTCCAGCGGCGACTCAAGGAGGTCCTGCGTTCCAAGTGCGGATGTGACCAGGTGCCACCCGAGCTCGTCGACCGGCTCCGAGCGCTGCTCGAGCGGCCCCACGCCCACCCCTCCTAGCGCGCCGACGGCTGCCCGGGTCAGCTCACCCGGACCCGCCCGATCGGGGGACCGAACCCCTCGACTGCGAGCGTCGAATCGGGAACGTGGCCAAGGGATCGCGACCCGGCAACCTGCCCTCGCCCTCCAGGACCCTCGAGCGCGGGCGGGTCTGCGCGCACGAAGGATGTCGGACGACGCTGTCGGTCTACAACGAGGGCGCGTTCTGCTGGCAGCATGCGGATGTCGTCTTCCCCAACTACCGCGGCAAGCGGCTGCGAAAGGACCGCGCCTGACGCGTCATCGCACGAGCTATCCCACGCACCCTCCCTCGCGTGGGATCGGAGAACGGCCCGGTTCCCGGGCCGTTCTCCTGCATCCATCTCCCTCGTCCTTCACATTCGTCTGGCTCCTTCGTCTGGCTCCTTCGTCTGGTCCCCGACGCTAGGATGCATCGCCGGGACCGGCGCCCGCGACCGGACGATCGGACCACCGCGAGGCGAGGAGGGGTGATGGACGAGCTCGGGAACATCCTCGGCGTGTGGGCGCACCCCGACGACGAGGCGTACCTGACGGCGGGGATCATGGCTCGGGCCGTTCGGAACGGCTCGCGCGTCGTCTGCGTGACCGCGACCCGAGGCGAGGGCGGGTCGATGGACGACGAGAAGTGGCCGCCCGAGTCCATGGGCGAGGTCCGCACCAAGGAGCTCGAGCGGAGCCTGCAGATCCTCGGCGTCGACGAGCACGTGTGGCTCGACATGCGCGACGTCGACATGGACACCGGCCTGCCCGATGAGGGCTACGACCGGATCCGCGAGATCGTCGCCGACGTCCAGCCGGACACGATCCTCACGTTCGGACCCGACGGGATGACCGGGCACGCGGCCCACAAGGACGCGTCGGCCTGGGCGACCAAGGCGCTCCACGAGGTCGGAAGGCCGGGCTCGAGGGTGCTGTACGCGACGGTCACGCCCGAGTTCGCGTCGGAGATCCTCCCGGTCTGGGAGCCGTTCAACGTCTTCCGGCCCGGAACCCCACCGATCACCCCGCGCGACGAGCTCGCGGTCTACTACGAGCTGCCCGATGACATCCTGGAGCTCAAGGTGAACGCGATCAACGCGCACGTGAGCCAGGTCGAGGCGATCCTGGAGGCGGTCGGGCCGGACCTGTGGTGGAGACAGATGTCGACCGAGGCGTTCAGCCCGGGGGAGGAGCGAAGGTGAGCGAGATCTCGCTCGGGTTCCTCGGCTCCGGCGAGTTCGACCCGTGGTCCGAGCCAGTGGAACGGTGGTTGCTCGCGCGGTCCCGGACTCCCGACGGCCCGGTGCTCGTGTGCGCGACGGCGTCGGCGCACGAGGGCGAGGCGTCGTACGACGGCTGGGCCAACAAGGGTCTCGAGCACTACGGCTCCCTCGGGATCGCCGCCGAGGTCCTTCCGCTCAAGACCCGCGAGGACGCGCACCGCGACGAGGTGATCGCGAGGCTGGAAGGCGCGTCGGCGATCTTCTTCTCCGGCGGCAACCCGGCGCGGCTCGCCCGGGTGGTGGTCGGGACGCCGTTCTGGGCCGCCCTGGAGGCCGCGATCCGCGCCGGTCTTCCCTACGCGGGGTGCAGCGCGGGCGTGGCGTGCCTGACCGAGAAGACGTACGACTCGGACAGCCAGGACTTCGACTCGATCTGGGCCCCGGGCATCGGGTACGTGCGGGACACGCTGTTCGGACCGCACTGGGACATCGTCGACACCTGGATCCCCGGCGCGACGGACTTCATCGCGGGATCGCTGGAACCCGGCGGCACGTTCATCGGGTTGGACGAGGACACCGCGATGGTGGGCGACGGCCGGAGCTGGGAGGTCATCGGTCGGGCCAAGGTCCACGTGATGCGCGAGGGAGAGTGGACGAGGTACGCGGAGGGCGACGAGATCGAGCTGTCGCTTCCCCTGGCCGACGAGGCGGCGTGAGCGCCGGGAAGCCCTCGAACGGGCTCGGGCGTGACGCGCCGATCGAGGAACGCGCCCCCACGATCATCCGCATCCTGTCGGAGGCCTACCCCGACGCCGAGGTCGCCCTGAACTTCTCCAACCCGCTCGAGATGCTCGTCGCCACGATCCTGTCGGCCCAGTGCACCGACGAGAAGGTCAACGAGGTGACGGCGACGCTCTTCCAGAAGTACCGAACCGCGGAGGACTACCTGAAGGTGCCCGAGGACGAGCTGAGGGCCGACATCAAGCCCACCGGCTTCTTCAACCAGAAGGCCACGTCGATCCGTGAGGCCTGCCGGCGGATCGTTGAGGTGTACGGCGGGCAGGTGCCGGACACGATGGAGGACCTGATCACGCTGCGAGGCGTAGCGCGCAAGACCGCCAACATCGTGTTGGGCAACGCGTTCGGCACGGTCGAGGGCATCGCCGTCGACACCCACGTCAAGCGGCTGGCGAACCGGCTCGGGTTCAGCCAGGAGTCCGATCCCGACAAGATCGAGCAGGACCTCATGCGACGGATCCCGCGGGAGCGGTGGTTCGACTTCACCTACGTCCTGATCGACCACGGCCGAGCGCTCTGCGTGGCGCGCAAGCCCAAGTGCGAGGTCTGCCCGGTGAACCACCTCTGCCCCTCGAGCCTCGTCTGAATGGCGCGGGGCCATCGCTTCCCGGACGACGCGTTCCCGATCGTCGTTGGGCATCGCGGCGCCTCATCGACCCGCCCGGAGAACACGATCCCATCGTTCGAGGAGGCGATCCGGCTCGGCGCCGGCATCGTCGAGTTCGACGTCCGGCTGTCGCGCGACGGCGTGCCGGTCGTGATCCACGATTCCGCAGTCGACCGGACGACCGACGGGACGGGCCTCGTCCACGAGCTCAGCGCGGCCGAGCTCTCCTCGCTGAACGCCGGCACCGAGGCCGAGCCCACACCCGTGCCGACGCTCGCCGAGGTCCTACGGTGCGTGAGCGGTCGAGCGGCGATCGCGGCTGAGGTCAAGAACATCCCGGGCGAGCCGGCGTTCGAGCCGACCCGCGAGCCGATCGTGGAGGCGATCCACGCCGAGCTCGAGCGGCAGGAGTTCGACGGGCCGGTCCTCGTGGTCTCGTTCAACCCCTCCTCGATCGCCGCCTCGAAGCTCGTCGCCCCGGACGTCCCGACCGGGTTCCTGACCACCGATCTCGTCCCACCGCGGGAGGCGCTCGCCTACGCGGCCCCCGCCGGGCACGACATGGTCCTGCCCGGCACGCGGGCCTCGATCCCGGCGGGACCGTCGTTCGTCGAGCAGGTGCACGCGGCGGGCCTTCGTGTGGGGACGTGGACGGTGGACGACCCCGAGACGGTTCGGATGCTGCTGGATCGTGGGTTCGACGCGGTCGCCTCCAACGACCCCGAGATGGCGCTCGCCGTGCTCGCGGACCACGTCCGTTCGTGAGCCGTCGTCGCCGACGGTTGCCGGAGCACCTCGAGGGGCCCGCGAGGGCGTTCGACGACCTCCTGCCCCCGCTCGGGCGCGCCGAGGCGGCCCTCACCGGGTCGGTGCCCGGAACGCGTCTGCCGGGCCGCCCGCTCGCGGAGACGCTGTCGGAGTTCGAGGACGGGCTCCGCGAGGTTCGCGACGGGATGGACGCCTGGCGTTCGCCGGACGTCGAGCCCGAGTGGGAGGCGTGTTCGCGGGGTCTCGACGAGGCGCTGGCGCTCGCCCACCGGGTGCGGACCGAGGGTGCCCAGCCGGAGGCGTTCGAGGGGCTGATCGGTCTGATCGGGGACCTCCTCGCGCCGCTCGACGCGTTCGAACGGGCGTCCGACCGCCTCCGCGAGCTGCGCGGATGAGTGCCCGGGACCTGGAACGGATCACTGCGGAGATCGTGGGCTGTCGCTCGTGTCCCCGGCTGGTCGAGTGGCGCGAGCGGGTCGCGCGCGAGAAGACGGTTCGATTCGCAGACCAGACGTACTGGGGTCGGCCGGTTCCGGGGTTCGGGGACCCGGCCGCCGGGATCCTGGTCGTCGGGCTCGCGCCGGCCGCGCACGGCGGGAACCGGACCGGCCGGATCTTCACGGGAGACCGCTCGGGCGACTTCCTGTTCGGCTCGCTGCACCGCGCCGGCCTGACGAACCAGCCCACGTCGGCGTCGCGGGACGACGGGCTCCGGTTGATCCGCACGTACCTGTCCGCCGTCAACCGATGCGCCCCGCCGGGCAACAGGCCCACGCCTGCCGAACGCGACGCGTGCCTCCCCTTCCTCGAACGCGAGATCGCCGCGCTCGGGCGGCTCCGCGTGCTCGTCGCGCTCGGGGCGTTCGCGTGGGACGGGGCGCTTCGTGCGCTGTCCGCGCTCGGGCACCCGACGAGGCCGAGGCCTCGGTTCGGCCACGCCTCCGAGGCGAAGGTGGGGCCGTTCGTCCTGCTGGGCTCGTATCACCCGAGCCAGCAGAACACCTTTACCGGCAAGCTCACGCCGCAGATGCTCGACGATGTGTTCGAGCGCGCGGCCGCGCTCGCCGGCTGATCGGGCGTCGGGCCCCGGGCGGTGGACGCCAGCGCCGCCACGGGAATACCACATCGCAGAGGCGTCTTATCCTTGGGGCCATGGTGATGCACGGCAGATACATGCGCGCCCCGGCGCAAGAAGACGACCGGCCGATCCGAGCCAAGACCGTCCGACGTGTGATCGGGACCTTCAAGCCCTACCGCCGGAAGGTGGCCTGGGTCGGGCTGGCCATCGTGGTGACCTCCGGCCTGGGTGTCGTGAACCCCCTGCTGATCAAGTGGATCTTCGACAACGGGCTGTTCGGCAACCCGCCCGGCTCCTGCGCCGAGCAGTCGTGCCCACAGCTCGACACGGTCTACATCGGCGTCGCGCTGATGATCGCGATCCCCATCGTCACCGGCGTGATCGGTGTGGGACAGACCTACCTCGCGAACTGGGTGGGCCTGCGCGTCATGCAGGACCTCCGGAACGCGCTCTATTCGCACCTGCAGTTCATGCCGCTGCGGTTCTTCACCACGACCCGCACCGGCGAGATCCAGTCGCGGATCGCGAACGACGTCGGCGGGGTCCAGGCGGTGTTCACCGACACGGTGTCGAACATCCTTTCGAACATCGTCGTGATCGCGAGCACCTTGGTCGCGATGTTGCTCCTCTCGTGGCAGCTCACCGTGCTGTCGTTGTTCATGCTTCCGTTCTTCCTCTGGCTCACGGTGAAGGTAGGTCGAGCTCGTCGGGAGGTCGCCACGAGCACGGCCAAGACCTACGCGGACCTCACCGCCGTCACGGAGGAGACCCTGTCGGTCTCGGGGATCTTGCTGTCGAAGTCCTTCGGTCGCCAGCGTCACGAGATCGGCCGCTTCCGGGACGAGAACGAGCGCCTGACCGGCCTGCAGATGCGCCAGACGATGATCGGGCGATCGTTCTTCGCGATCGTGGGCACGTTCTTCTCGATCACGCCGGCCTTGGTCTACCTCGTGGCGGCGTGGGTGATCAGCCGAGACCCGACGGGGAGCACGATCACCGCGGGGACGATCGTGGCGTTCACGACACTGCAGTCGCGCCTGTTCTTCCCGATCGGTTCGATGCTGCAGGTCTCGACCGAGGTCCACTCGTCGATGGCCTTGTTCGACCGCATCTTCGAGTACCTGGACCTCGACCACGAGATCGAGGATTCGCCCGATGCGGTCGCGATCTCCCCCGACCGGGTGCTCGGTCGGGTCGAGCTGGACGACGTGTGGTTCCGCTACGAGACGCCGGCAGGCGAACGCGCAGGACCGGTCTCCCCGAGCGACCTCGAGCTCGCCAACGAGGCGCCGAGGGAATGGACGCTCGAGGACGTCTCCCTCACGATCGAACCGGGCCAGCTCGCGGCCCTCGTCGGGCCGTCGGGAGCCGGCAAGACCACGATGACCTACCTCGTACCTCGCCTGTACGACGTCCAGCGCGGCGCGGTCAAGATCGACGGGGTCGACGTGCGCAACCTCAAGCTCGAGTCGCTGGGCGACCTGATCGGCGTCGTCACGCAGGAGACCTATTTGTTCCACACGACGATCCGCAGGAACCTCCTGTACGGGCGGCCGGACGCCACGGAGGACGAGCTCGACGCCGCCGCGCGCGCCGCGAACATCTACGAGCGGATCGCGGAGCTCCCGGAGGGCTACGACACGATCGTCGGCGAGCGCGGGTACAAGCTCTCGGGCGGCGAGAAGCAACGGCTCGCGATCGCCCGCGTGATCCTGAAGGACCCGAGGATCCTGATCCTGGACGAGGCCACCTCGTCGCTGGACACGACGTCGGAACGGTTGGTGCAGGCCGCGCTGGTGCCGCTGATGCACGGTCGGACGACGATCGCGATCGCCCACCGGCTCTCGACGATCCTGTCGGCGGACGTGATCTTCGTGGCCGATCGCGGCCGCATCGTGGAACGCGGGACGCACGCCGAGCTGCTTCGGCGCGGAGGCGTGTATGCGCGACTGTACGAGCAGCAGTTCCGCGGCGGCCTGGTCGAGGCGGTCACCGAGGACGGCGTCATCATGGCGACGGGCGAGGTCGTCCGGACCGGGAGCGACTAGGTCTCGCGAGTCGCGGGCTCGATGGTCTTCTCGTACGTCAGGAGCACGAA
>CBRGMI010000048.1:0-11211 GCA_967797495.1 uncultured bacterium | reverse complement strand
CCGCTCACGCTGACGAGCTCTGCGAACTCGTTCGGTCCCGTGAGGGACTGCTCGCTCACGATGCCGATCCCCGGGCCGTAGACCTTCTGGTCGTAGGCCCCGGGCTCGATCCGCGTGGCCTCGAGCGTCGTGAGGATGTTGCGCACGTTCCCGTACGGGACCCTCAACGAACCCTCGGTCGCCACGACCCACGCGGTGTCCTCCGCCTCGCCGGCGAAACACTCCTGCCGGTAGGCGTCGGGGATCTGGGGGTGGGCCTCCATGATGATCCCCGGCTGGGCGCCGCCGACCCCCGCCTGGAACGATCCGGACGTGTCCGCCTTCCCATTGGGCAGGAAGTGGGTCGTGTCCTCGCCCAGGTACCAGACGTTGCCCTGGTCATCCTGCGCGTAGTAGTCGAACGTCTTCTCGAGCACCGTCCCGTTGTTGGTGGTGGCCACGTCGTTCACCACCCTCGTCGTGATGCCGAGGATGACCTTGGTCTGATCCATGACCGTGACGGTGTCGGTCTGGCTCTGCCCGTCCTTGACCCCGGTGTAGACGAGCTTCCTCCCCACCGGTAGGGGGAAGTAGGGGTTGTCGATCACCGAGACGAAGTGCGCCGGATCCAGCACCGGCGCGTAGGTCGTCCCGCAGGCCGACGTGCCGGTCGGTGCGCTCGACGCCCACGGCGCCCAGAGCACCGCCGTTGTTCCGGCGATTGCGGCGAGCGCGACCCCGACCAGGAGTCTGTTCCGCATCGCATCCTCCTTTCATCGACTCCGATCGACTATGCGACCCCGATCGTGAGGGGACGATGAAAGCGGCTGCCCAAGGAACCCCTCGATGTGTGTGGACTTTGTTGATGTCCCGCCCCGGGCACGAAAAGATGACGTGTCGAGCCCGCCCGAACTAGGTCGTCCGGGGAACGTGATGGACCCTCTCGCACGGAAATCAAGTTCGATCCGTGACCAACCGATGCCACTCTCGCGATGGATTGGCTGACGGTCGGGTTGAGGCCTCTCGAACGGACGCTTGATCGAACAGGGCCGGTTCGGGTTCCGTGGGCCGGGCTCGCGATCGGCACGAACATCGCCATCCGAGTCGTCGTCGTCATCTCCACCCTGTCCTTGCTGTGGGCGGGGCCCTTCTACGACGCCGACGTTCAGCGCTTCTCGGAGCTGTCGGTCGCGGCCGGCGTTCCGTACCGGGACCACGCCGTCGAGTACGCCCCGGTCGAGCTTGCCGTCATCCGCGCGATCGGCAGCAGCGACACCCGCGCAACCGCCACCCGGCTCGTCATCGTGTGTTTCCTCCTCGACCTCCTCACCTTCGCCGGTATGTGGAGCGGCTGGGGCCGTCGTACGGCGATCACCTACCTCTGGCTCGGGGTTCCTTTGCTCGTCTTGAGATATGTCAGGTTGTGGTACCTCCCGGTCGCCCTCTCGGTATGGGGGTTCGCGCTCCTGCGGAAACGTCGGCCCAACCTTGCCGGTGTCGCGGCCGCGCTGGCCGTGTTCGCCAAGCTCTGGCCGATCGCCCTGGCTCCCGCCTTTCTCGCCGAGGCGCGCCGTCGGTCTTTCGCGTTCGTCATCGCCGGCGTGGTCGGTGGCATCGGCTGGCTGCTCCTCGGAGGCATCGGCGGCATTCGACAGGTGCTGACGTTCCGGTCGGCGACCGGCTGGGAGGTCGAGAGCACCATCGGCAGCATCGTCTGGCTGTTCGGCGGGGGCGAACCGAGATGGGAAGCGGGAGCGGTTCGTGTCGGCTCGTCGGAGGGCTTCACGTGGCTACCGGCAGTGGTGCTCGTGGTCCTCCTCGGCGCCGTCTGGTGGAAGGCACTCAGGTCGGAACGGGAGGACCTTGTCGGGGTCCCGTCGCTCGTCGCGGTGTGCGCGTTGCTTGCGTGTTCCCCCGTCTTCTCCCTCCAATACGTCGGATGGTTGACTCCGTGGGCGGCGATCGCGAGTCGTGACGCGCGCCGCATCCCGATCGCGTCGGCGTGGGCGATCGTCGTGCTCACCGCGGGAGTGACCGTCGCGCTCTGGAAGTACGCCGACAGCCTGGGGGATCTCGGGGCGGTCATGCTGCTGGCGAGGAACGGATTGTGTCTCTTCCTCCCGGTCTGGTACCTGACGCGTGGCCGGCCCGCGGCCATGCCAATGGCGAGCCGGAGCGACTCGGCAGAGGCACGACTCGCCCGTGCCGATCGGCCTGCAGGGAAGTCGGCGTCGGACCGCGAGGCTAGCCCGACCACCCCGGCGATGTGACACGCCCGATCGCTCCCAGGCGATCCGCCGGTCAGGAGGCGCCGTTGAGGGGGAGCCTGGCCACGGCATCCCGGAGCGCCTTGAGGTCCTCGCGATCGAGCTCGAGCAGCTCGGGCGGCGGCTCGTAGAGGGTCCGGATCATCTCGTTCCTGGTCCGGTCGCCCTTCGCGGTGAGGACCACCAGCTTGACCCGGCGATCGGTGGGGATCGTTCGTCGCTCCGCGAGGCCTCGCTCCTCGAGCCGGTCGACGATCCACGTCGCGTTCGATGCGTCGCACAGCCATTCGTCCGCGAGCTCGCTCATCGAACGGCCGCGCGTGCGGTCGAGGACGAAGAGCGCCCGCGCGTCGTTGGGCGTCAACCCGCTGTCGGCGAACACCCGTTGGCGGTGCTTCGCCGTCTCGAAGAAGAAGCGGGCGAGCGGCTTCCAGGCCTGCTTGGCGAGGGTTCGCTTGCTCGTGCCCGTGCTGCGGACGTCCATAGGGGAATCGTACCCGACCGAGCCCGGAAGGTCCAATCGATTCAATCTTCCAGATCTCTGGATACTTGTCATCTCTCAACTATCTGTGGCATCCTGGTCCGGTCCGCGAAGCCGTTCCGCGAAGATGGAGGTGCCGATGTCGAACGCGAACGATCCCGCGATCGCCGTACGCGGGCTGCAGAAGCGGTTCGGCGACCTGGAGGCCCTCGCCGGGATCGACTTCGAGGTGGCCCCCGCGACCGTGTTCGGGCTCCTCGGCCCCAACGGCGCCGGCAAGACGACGGCCGTCCGCATCCTCACGACGATCCTCGAGCCCGACGGGGGGACCGCGGAGGTGCTCGGGTTCGACGTCCTGCGCGACGCCGAGCGCGTCCGGCTGCGCATCGGGCTGGCCGGCCAGGCCGCCACGGTCGACCCCAACCTCACCGGCCGCGAGAACCTGCGGCTGATCGGGCGGCTCGCGCAACGACCGCGCGCGTGGGTCGACCTGCGGGCCGCCGAGCTCCTGGAGCTGTTCGAGCTCTCGCAGGCCGCCGACCGGCCGATCAGGACGTACTCGGGTGGGATGCGGCGCCGGCTCGACGTGGCCGCCGCCCTCGTCGGACGGCCCCCGGTCCTGTTCCTCGACGAGCCCACGACGGGCCTGGACCTCCCGAGCCGGAACGCGCTCTGGGCGACGATCCGTGAGCTCGTCGCCGAGGGCACCACCGTCCTGCTCACCACCCAGTACCTGGAGGAGGCCGACCGGCTCGCCGGGCAGATCGCGGTCGTGGACCTCGGCCGAGTCATCGCCGAGGGCACACCGGCCGAGCTGAAGGCGCAGCTCGGCAGCACGGTGATCGAGTTCGCCATGTCGAGCGAGACCGACGCCGAACGAGCCGTGGGGCTGCTCTCGGACGCGCAGGCCGAGCGCGAGGGTTCGAGGATCCGTGTGCCCTCCACGGAGGGCCCGCGTTCGCTGATGGAGATGCTCCGAACGCTCGACGGCGGGGGCCTGTATCCGTCCTCGCTCACCGTTCGCGAGCCGAGCCTGGACGACGTGTTCCTGCGGCTGACCGGCCACCATGCGGAGCCGGTCGCCGAGCCCGAAACCGAACAACCCGTCCCCGTAGGAGGTGCGGCATGAGCCAGGCAACCGTCGCGATCCCGATCCCGGCCGAGAAGCACGGGTGGGACCGATTCACCGGCTTCGTGGCCGACAGCCTGGGGATGGTCGGCCGCAACCTCATCACGCTCCGGCGCGTGCCGCAGCTGCTGGTGTTCTCGACCATCCAGCCGGTGATCTTCGTGCTGTTGTTCGTCTACGTGTTCGGCGGTGCGGTCGGCAACGCGACGGGGTTGCCGTACATCGACTTCCTGGTCCCCGGGATCTTCGTGCAGATGTCGGTGTTCGGCGCGATGGGGACGGCGATCGGCCTGGCGACGGACGTGAAGAGCGGGCTGCTGGAGCGCTTCCACGCGCTCCCGATGGCTCGGTCGGCCGTCCTCGCCGGTCGGACTGCGGCCGACATCGTTCGCAACGTCTTCGTGATCATGCTGGTCAGTGCCGTCTCGTTCGTGATCGGGTTCCGCATCCACACCGACGTGTTGGGCTACCTCGGCGGGATCGCGCTCGTCCTCCTGTTCGGATACGCGCTCTCGTGGGTCTTCGCCGGCGTCGGTCTCGCGGTGAAGGACCCCGAGACGGCGCAGGCGGCCGCGTTCCCGATCATGGCGCCGCTCGTGTTCGCCTCGACGGTGTTCGTGCCGGCGAACCTGATGGCCTCGTGGCTGCAGCCCTTCGCCGAGCACCAGCCGGTGTCCGTGGTCGCCTCGGCCGCCCGAGCCCTCATGCTCGGCACACCCAATGAGGGGTACATCCTTCAGGCGCTGCTGTGGATCGTCGGGATCATCGCCGTGTCGGCGCCCATCGCCGTCCGCCAATACCGGAGTGCGGTCTGACCGCTAGCCGCGCGCGACGGACTCGATGAGGTCGGCGGCGCGACCCAGGCCGTCCCCAGCGCGGATCGCGTCGCCGACGGCGTCCATCCGCGCCCGCAGGGCCTCGTCCCCGACGAGCCGGTCGACCGCGGAGCGCAGGTCTCCGTCCTCGAACGCGTAGGTCGGCAGCCGCACGCCGAACCCGAGCTCGTCCACCCGCTGGGCGTTGTCGTACTGGTCCCAGAACAGCGGCAGGACGATCATCGGCTTGCCGAAGTGGAACGCCTCGGTCGTCGTGTTGTTGCCCCCGTGGGTGATCACCAGATCGCAGTGCGGGATCACGTTGGTCTGGGGCACGCGGGCCTCTCCCCACATGTTGTCCGGCAGCTCGAACTCGTCGGCGCGCGGACCCTTCGACACGACGTACCGGTGCGGGGTGTCCGCGAGCACCGCGACGAGCCGCCGCATCAGCTCGACGTCCGCGGAGCCGAGCGACCCGAGCGACAGGTACACGAGCGCGCCCTCACCCGCGAGCTCCTCGGGGACGTCCCACGCCTCCTCGGTCCGCCGGACGGACGACTCCAACCGATGCCAGGTGGGGGCGGGCGCGCGCGACCGCCGGTAGTCGGCCGCCTCGGGGAAGACGAAGAGGTTGAGGCGCTCCGACTCGTGGATGAACTCGAGGTCGGGGAGCGGCGGCGCCCCGCTGTCCACCATGAACGCGTTGAACCGCTCCCAGGTGTCGCGGTGGGTGCGTTCGACCTCGGCGCCGAACTCGTCCCATCCCGTGCGGTCGTCCGTGGGGTAGCCGCTGAACGTCGGTGGGAGCGCGGGGTCCTTCAGCTCGAGCGGGTTGCACGACATGATCCTCACCCACGGCGCGCCGTGGGTGAGCAGCGCCGGGAAGCTGTTGACGTTGTCCTCGACGATGACGTCGGGCTCGGCCCGATCCAGGATCGCCCGGAGCTGTTCGTGGCAGTACATCGCCCCGTCGATCAGGGAGGACCAGACGGGTTCGATGAACGTCGCGAGCTGCTCGATCGTCGGCTTGCGGAACTCCGGCGCCGTCTCGGCGACGAAGTCGATCCAGAACTGGCCCGCGTCCTGGTCGCCCTCGGCCGGCGGCGAGAGATCGACGAGATCCTCCTCGAAACCCAGCGGCTCGAGCTTCCCCTTCCACGACGCCTCGGCCGCGAACACGACGCGGTGCCCTCGCCGTTCGAGCACCTTGCCGATGCCGATGCAGTTGTTCGTCGGCCCGTAGGCGCTCTCGGGCATGAACACGATCGTGCGCCGTTCGCCCGCCATCGCGCCGCACCCTACCCCAGCGGCTCCGGCACGCGCGCGACGCGCGACATCGATCCGCCTGGGCCCACGCCGTCCGCTACGTGACGGTGATCGTCCCCGTCATCTGCGGGTGGATCGAGCAGTGGTAGGCGAACGTCCCCATCCGGCGGAAGCGTCGCCCGAAGGTGTCGCCGGGCGCCAGTCTGTGGTTCCACAGGCTCGTGTTCGACGTGGTTGTGTGGGTCCGGGCGCCACGGTTCACCCACCGGACGACGGTTCCCCGAGCGATCATGAGGTTCCGCGGACGGAACCCGAAGTCGATGACCCGCACCCGGACGACCTGCGTTGCTGCGCTGGACCCGCCTGCCCGCTCGTTCGCGCCGACCGCCGGTGCGAGCACGACGAGGGCGAGCGCGACGACGATGCATCGGATCGCGGTACGCATGGTGAGCTCCTTTTCGGGTCGGGCGAGCGGGCCTGTGACGGGCCATCGTAGTGCAGGTCGTTGAATCGGGCGACCGGCTGTCCTACGGTCGGAGCCGATCGGAACGTCACCGAGCGCGGAGGTGGGGAGGCGATCGAGATCCAGGTGGACCGCCCCGAGGTCGTCGAGCCCGTCGAGAGCGAGGCGCGCACGTGGTACGGGATCGACGGGCCGCGTCGCCGGCCGCGAACCGAGGTCGCGGCCTCACCACCCTCCGTCGTCATCCCCTCACCCTCCGGGGATGCCGACGACGTCGTCCAGGCGGATGCCGCGTCCCCGAGGAGCCCCGAGACCGGGCACCCCACCGTTCGGGACCGCTGGCGCGAGGAGTCGGAGGAGCGTGCCCGCGAGCTCGCGACCGAACGCGCGATCGCGCCGGCGCCCCACGATGCGGAGACGGCGCCCCGGGATGTCCACGACCTCGAGGAACGGTTCGAGCTGGTGCGCGTCGCGTTGACCCTGGAGCTGGGGCGGCGGATCGACGCGGCCCTCGCGCGGATGGAGGGGACGTTCGAACGGGAGATCGAGGCGCTCCGGACCGCGAACCGCGAAGAGGCCAAGCGCCTCCGCAGCACGAACGGCGAGGCCCTCGCCCGGATCCGCGCCGACGACGGCCAGGAGCTCGAACGCATCCGGCGCGCGATCGACGAGGGCATCGAACGCCTGTGCAGCGTCCTCGAGGGTCAGCTCGACCGGGTCTGGGGCGCGAACGACGTCGAGCTCGAGCGCATCCGTTCGGCCGGCGCCGACCGGCTGGCGGAGGTGCACGACCTCCTCACCGACCAGCTGGAGCGACTGCGGCTTGAGCGACAGCCTGCGCCGGCTCCGCCGGAGCCGGGCCCCGCGCCCAGGCCTCGCCGGTGGCGCCGAGCCCGGGGCGATGCCTCCGGCTGACGGAGCTCAGTAGGGAACGGTGCCGGAGTCGCACACCATCAGCAGGAACTCGTGCGGGTCGACCGCGCGGCCGTCGTCGGGATGCCACTCGAAATGGTCGTGCGGGCCGCCCGCGTTGCCCGTCGCGCCCACGTAGCCGATCACGTCGCCCGCCTCTACCGGTCCGAGCTGTCCGAACGCCGACAGGTGCGCGTTGTACACGTAGCCGAACTCGCCGTACACGCTGACCGCCATGCCCCCGATGTGGTTCGACGACGTCTCGGCCGTGCCGTCGAACGGCGCGACGATCTCCGCACCGATCGGCGCGAGCATGTCGTTGCCCTGATGGATGTGGTTGCCGCCCTCCTTCGGGGGATGGTGGACCATGATGCCGAAGTCGTCGGCGATCGCCACCGGACCGACGACCGGGCACACCGAGAAGGGCCGGATCTCCGAGATCTCGAACTGGATCTCCTCGACGCGGTCGCGCAGCCCGGCGACGAGCCGCTCGGACTCGGCCATCGTCCGGCGCAGCTCCTTCTGGTCGAGCTCGAGGCGCCGCTTCGTGAGCTCGATCACCTGGCGGGCGCGGAGCACCTCGCCCTCGCTGCGCGCCAGCCGGTCCTCGGTCTCGCGCACCTTGGCCGCCAGCACGGCGTCCCGACGGTTCATCTCGGTGAGGAAGGACATCCGCGACGCCGCATCGGCCGCCGACGTGGCCGTCAGCAGGTACAGGACCGGAGTGCCGCCGAACATATACGCCTGGCGGCTTCGCTCATCGAGCTTGGCCTGCAGGAGGGAGGCGCGAACCCGCATGACCAGGATCCGCCGCTCGAGCTTGGCGATGCGTTCCTCCGCGACCACGATGTCCGACTCGGTCTTGGAGATCCTGGTCGCGAGTCCGTTCATGCGCCGTTGCAGCTTCCGGATCCTCATCTGCTGGGCCCGGACCTTGTCCTTGGTGCGGTGCAGCTCCTGCTTGGACTCCTTCAGCTGATCGTCGGTCGTAGCGGAGCTCGACAGGGCGACCCCCGGCAGGCAGGCGAGGACGAACGCGGCAACGGATCCTGCCACGATGCGATGGGCGCGCGGAACGGCGCCTCGAGTGGTGCGCGGGCCGGCCATCTCGGTCGTTCGACCGTACCTGCGCATATGCACAGGACAACCGCGCTCGGTCGTAGGCCGTGGGGAGCACGAGACCCCGTCTGGGGCGGCTCGAGGCCCATCCGTCCCACATGCTTGTTTCGGGCAGGGCTGGGGCTAGACTCCACCTCCCCATGGGGCGCCCTCCCCGCCTTCGCCGTGTCCGCACGGGCTCGTTCGTCGCCCTCGTCGTGGTGCTGTTCCCGGCGGCCACCTTGGCGATGTCCGGCCTCCCGGGGGACCGTCGGGAGGCGGAGGCCCGGCCCGCCGCCCGGTCGCCGTCCGCCCCCTCACCCGATGTCCACGTGGGGCCGGGGGGAATCTTCAGGCTCGACCACCTGATCTTCATCGTGCAGGAGAACCGCTCGTTCGATCACTACTTCGGGACCTACCCGGGCGCCGACGGTCTCGAGATGGTGGGTGGCGTGCCGACGAACTGCGTCCCCGATCCGGTCCTGGGTCGGGACGCGTGCGTGTACCACACGTCGATGGACGCGTTCAACGGCGGCCCGCACAGCCGGCCGTCGGCGCTCACCGCGATCAACGGCGGCGCCATGAACGGGTTCATCGACGCGCTCCCCCCGACCCCGAGGTGGTGCGTGGACCGAGCGACCCCCGAGTGCGCCGCCTTCCTGGGTCCCGAGGGGCAGCCCGACGTGATGAGCTACCTCACCCGGCGGAACATCCCGAACTACTGGGCCTACGCGGACGCGTTCGTGCTGCAGGACCGGATGTTCGCCCCCACCGACGGCTGGACCCTGCCCGCGCACCTGTTCCTCATCTCGGGCTGGTCCGCGTACTGCTACGACCCGGGCGACCCGATGTCGTGCATCTCCGACGTCGGCCTGAAGCAGGAGCACCAGCGGTTCGAGTACGGCGAGGCCCCGATCTACGCGTGGACGGACATCACGTGGCTGCTCGACCGCGAGGGCGTGTCCTGGGGCTACTACGTCGCTCCCGGCACCTGCTCGTTCCCGCCGTGCCACGGGCGGGCGCTCGACGTTCGCGAGGGGACGACCCCGGCGTCGAAGAACCCGCTCCCCGGGTTCGCGACCCTGTACGAGACCGGGCAGCGGGACCACATCCGGGACTACCGGAGCTTCGAGCGGAGAGCCCGGCGCGGGGCGCTCCCGTCGGTGTCGTGGGTCGTGCCGGGCGACGGCGTGAGCGAGCACCCCCAGTCGAGCCGCGGCGTCGCCGCCGGCATGGCCCACGTCACCCGGATCGTGAACTCGGTGATGCGCGGGCCGGACTGGGACAGCTCGGCGATCTTCATCACCTGGGACGACTGGGGAGGCTTCTACGACCACGTGGTGCCGCCGCTCGCCGACGAGAACGGCTACGGGCTGCGGGTGCCCGGGCTCCTCGTGAGCCCGTACGCCCGGCGCGGGTTCGTCGACCACCAGACGCTCACGTTCGACGCGTACCTGAAGCTGATCGAGGATCGGTTCCTGGGAGGTCAGCGCCTGGATCCGTCCACCGACGGGCGTCCCGACTCGCGCCCGGTCGTGCGCGAGGCCCTGCCGCTCCTCGGGGACCTCGCGCTGGCGTTCGACTTCGACCGAAGGCCGAGGGCGCCGCTGATCCTGGACCCCACTCCGCAGACCCGTCCTCGGTGAACGAGGGCCTCTCGAGGGGGCTCACGCCGCGTGCTACAGTCCTGCATCCGGGCCGGGATGTGTGGCTCAAGCAACCCTGGGGTGCTGCCGACGTTGTTCCTTTAGGAGATAACTGTGGTCATCAGGGTCCCCGACCAGGGCAACACGCTGGGCGGCTACGCCGCCCTGGATGACCGTCTCCTCGTCCTGGATTTCCAGGCCGGGAACCCGCAGGCGTTCGTCGAGATCCATCGGCGCTACGGGCCGCTCGCCCGCCGGGTGTGCCAGCGGTTCCTCCCGAACCCCCACGACGGCGACGAGGCCTTCCAGGAGACGATGATCCGGGTCTATCAGGGCCTGTACAGGTTCAACGGCCGCTACGCCGTGCAGCCCTGGGTCGCCCGGATCGCCAAGAACGTCTCCCTCGACATCCTTCGTGGTCGAGCCAGACGCCCCAAGAACGACGACTGGGCGCCCCTCGCGGAGGAGCTTCCCGCCCCGAACGACGAGGCGGAGCAGATCGTGGAGCGGCTGGTTCAGCACGACATGGTGCTCACCGTCCTCTCCGACCTGCCCGAGACGCACCGCCGCGCGCTGATGATGCGCGAGCTGGATGGGCGGTCGCATCGCGAGATCGCGCACGAGATGGAGGTCTCCACGGCGCAGGCCAAGGCGCTGATCCATCGGGCGAAGATGAGTTTCCGCAAGCGATGGCTCGAGAAGGTGGCCGAACGAGGCGGTCTCATGGGGATCGGTCTCGTGCCGCTTCTTTGGCTCCTTCGGATCGCAGGCGGCCTGCGTAGGATCGGCGACCGACTCGGCCACTCCGCACAGTTGGCACAGGCCGCCGTACCGGAGGCGGTCAGCTCGACGGTGGGATCGGCGGCGGCGCCGGTCGTGTCGAGCGGGATGGGCGAGCGCGTGGTCGCGGCGGGGATGACGTTGCTCCTGGCGGGCGGGGTCACCGTAGGAGCGGCCAAGATCGTGAAGGGTGGAGACCAGGAGGAGCCACGGCCGCGAGCGGTCGCCGCGGCGCCGGCACCGACCCCGGATACCCCCAGGGTCCACGCGACGACTCCGCGCGTTGACCGTTCGGTCTCCGATTCCGCGCGAACCCGTGACGCCGGTGACCTCCGAGCGGAGCCGCCGATCGTCGACAAGCCGGAACCGAGCCCG
>CBRGMI010000047.1:0-11329 GCA_967797495.1 uncultured bacterium | reverse complement strand
AATGAGTCATGGCCGCAGCCACACCCGTGCGAAGGTTCGACTGGGCGGTACGATCCTGAGCCCGTTGCCGGGCGACGAGGAAGATCGGCAGGGAGATCCCGATCAGGATGCCGATGATAAGGACGACGATCATCAGCTCCACGAGCGAGACCCCTCGCTGGTCGCGCATGCCCGTCCTGCAAGCTCGTGGGTTCACCTGTTCGTCCTCTCGACCCGCCCATGGGTCGCCGAACGGATCAGATCGAACGTCGAAGGGGGCGGCTCCAGGGCCGCCCCCTTCGTGCACTACCTTGGTTCGCCTACCACTTCGCCAGATTGCACTCCGCCAGAGTGTCGACGCTGGCGTACGTGGTGTTCGAGTTGTAGAACGTCCCGCCGCCCGCCGCCGAGTTGTCGGCGATGCAGAAGTACGTCCCCGAACCGCTGAGCGCGGTCAAGACGACACTGGTTGCGCCCACGACCTGGATCACGGTCTGCCCCGCCGTCGGCGTCCCCGCAGCGGTCCACACGAGTGACGGTTCGATGGCCTCTGCCTTCGTCGCGTCGAAGCCCGTGTACACGTCGCCGTCCGTGAAGTAGGTCTTGGCGGCGGCGATGCCATTCCGAAGGTCCGACTGCGCGGCCCGGTCCTGAGCCCTGGTCCTGGCGCCGAGGAAGGTCGGCAGAGCGATGGCGATCAGGATGCCGATGATCAGAACGACCACCATCAGCTCGATGAGGGTGAAGCCCTCGTCGTCCTTCCGACGCTGCCAGAAACGCTCGAGCATGGAGTCACCTCCACTTCTTGATTGCATGCGCGTCCCGATGACGCGCATCTACCTGGGGTTTCGGTCGCACGGAGGGGCGGCTTTACCTTCCAGAAGGTGTCTGGGGGGGAATGACTCGAACGAACTAGTCACTTGGAACCCGGCCGCCGCCAACGTCGGCGAATGCCGCGTTCCGCCGTCGTCGATCGGACCTTCTCGACTACTGCAGCAGGTTGATCACGTTGAACATGGGCATGTACAGGGCGATGACCGCCGCGCCCACCGCAAGGCCGATCACGGCGATCAGGAGCGGTTCGATGAGCGAGGTCAGGGCATCGACGGTTGCCGTCACCTCGCTGTTGTAGAACTCGGCGACCTTGTCGAGCATCGTGTCGACGGCGCCCGTCTCCTCGCCGACCGCCATCATCTGGACGACCATGGGCGGGAAGACCTTGTGCCGCCCGAGCGGCCTGGCGATCGACTCGCCCTCCCGAACGCTGGTCTTCACGTCTTCGACCGCGTCCCCGATCACCCGGTTGTTCACCGTCTCGATCACGTTGTCGAGAGCCTGGAGGATCGGCACGCCGGACCGGAGCAGCATCCCGAGGGTCGAGGCGAATCGCGCCAGCGCGACCTTGTGGAACAACGGACCGAAGACCGGGATCCGGATCTTCACCGCGTCGACGCGAGCTCGTCCGGCCTCGGTCTTCTTGTACCTGCGGAGCAGGAAAGACCCCACCACCGCCCCGAGCACGACGACGTACCAGTAGCTGCGCACCGCCCTGGACACGCCCAGCAGCATCCTGGTCGGAAGGGGGAGCGTGCCCCCGAGACTCGAATAGATCGTCTCGAACTGCGGGACCACGAAGAGCAGCATGGCGGCGAGGATGAGCGTCACGAGGGCCACGACGACGATCGGGTACGTCATCGCCGACTTGATCTGACGGCGCAGCTCGACCTCCCTCTCGATCTGATCGGCGAGGGACAGGAGCACGTCGTCGAGGACGCCACCTGTCTCGCCGGCCTTGACCATCGAGATGAACAGGTTGTTGAACGCCTTGGGATGCTCGGCCATCGCGGCCGAGAGCGAGGAGCCGTTCTCGACGCTCGCCCGGACGGCGAACAGGATCTTGGCGAGCTCCTTGCTCTCGGTCTGATCGGTGAGAATCGAGATCGCTCGCAGGATCGGCAGTCCCGAGTTCACCATCGTCGCGAACTGCCTGCAGAACACCGCGATCTGCTTCAGCTTGACGCGACCCGGCCGCAGATGGATCTCCATCTTGAGACCGGTGGAGGCCTGCTTCACGCGGATGGGCGTCAGGCCCATCTCGCGGAGCCTCTTCATCACGAGGGCCTCGCTGTCGCCTACCAGCTGCCCGGAGACGAGGGCGCCGGTCTTGTCACGAACCTTGTAATCGAACGTTGCCGGCATCGGTCCGTCCACCCGCCCTCGATCAGTAGTTGCCGCCGAGCACCACACCGGCCGCGGCTGCCGCACCGTAGCCACCGTCGAAACCGCCGCCACCGCCGCCGATAAGGCGCTTCAGCTCTTCGGCGTCGTGACAGCGTTCGTACGCGAGCTGCTGGCTCACCTTCCCGCTCTTGACGAGGTCGGCGAGCGACTGGTCCATCGTCTGCATCCCGAAACGACCACCGGCCTGCATGATCGAGTAGATCTGGTGCACCTTCCCCTCCCGGATGAGGTTCCGGACCGCGGGCGTGCAGATGAGAACCTCGACCGCCACCACCCTCGAACGCCCGTCCACGGTCTGCAGCAGCTGTTGGGTCACGACCCCCTGGAGGGTCGTGGCGAGCTGCACCCGCACCTGCTGCTGCTGGTGCGGCGGGAACATGTCGATGATGCGGTCGATCGTCTGCGGCGCGTCTTGCGTGTGGAGCGTGGCGAAGACCAGGTGCCCGGTCTCGGCGGCCGTGATCGCGGTCGACATCGACTCGAGGTCACGCATCTCTCCGACGAGGATGACGTCGGGGTCCTGACGCAGGACGTGCTTGAGGGCCTGCGCGAACGATTGCGTGTCGGCCCCGACCTCCCGTTGGTTCACGACGCAGCTGTTGTGCTTGTGGAGGAACTCGATCGGGTCCTCGACGGTCATGATGTGTGCCTGCCGCTCGCGGTTCACGATGTCGACCATCGAGGCCAGGGTCGTCGACTTGCCCGAACCGGTCGGCCCCGTCACGACGACGAACCCGCGCGGCGACCTCGCGAGGTCGGCCACGACGCTCGGCAGGTCCAGGTCCTCTACGGTGCGGATCTCGTACGGGATCAGGCGGAACACGGCCCCCAGGGAATCGCGCTGGTAGTAGACGTTCACGCGGAAGCGCGCGCGTCCGGGGAGCGAGTACGACATGTCGAGCTCGAGCTCCTGCTCGAGACGCTCGCGCATCTTCTGCGGCAGGATCGCGTAGATCATGCCCTGGATGCCGCGCTTGTCGAGGACCGGGTACCCGTCCAGGCGAACGAGGTCGCCGAACTGACGGATCGTCGGCGGGGTTCCCACCGTGATGTGGAGGTCCGAAGCCCCGCGTTCCACCATCGCTTCGAGCAGCTCGGGGATCGGGATCTGGACCTCGTCCTCTCGCCCCTCCGGGCTCAATCACTTCACCACCCTTGCGATCTCTTCGATGGAGGTCAGACCCGACGCGGCCTTGTAGAGCCCGTCGTCGCGGAGCGTGTACATCCCCTGCTCGATCGCGACCCGCTTCACGGTCTCCGACGACGCGCGCTCGACGGTGAGGCGTTCGATCTCCTCGGTCATGGGCATGACCTCGTACAGGCCGATCCGCCCTCGGTACCCGGTGTTCGAGCACGATTGGCACCCGGACGCTCGGAAGAACAATCCGAGTTCGGGGACGCGGGACTCGGCGAACCCCGCCTCGATCAGCTCCGACTCCTCGGGCGCATACGCCTGCTTGCACTTCTCGCAGAGCTTTCGCGCGAGCCGCTGGGCGACGACGCAGTCGATGGCCGAGCCCACCAGGAACGTCTCGACCTGCATCTCGATCAGTCGCGTGATCGCCGACGGTGCGTCGTTCGTATGGAGCGAGGAGAGCACGAGGTGGCCCGTGAGCGCGGATTCGACCGCGATCATCGCCGTCTCGCGGTCGCGGATCTCACCGATCAGGATGATGTCGGGGTCCGCGCGAAGGATCGATCGGAGCGCGGACGCGAACGTGAGCCCCGCCTTCGGGTTCACCTGCATCTGGTTGACGCCGGGGAGCCGGTACTCGACCGGATCCTCGACGGTCACGATGTGCCGATCGATGCTGTTGACGATGTTGAGCGTCGCGTACAGCGTGGTCGACTTGCCCGAGCCGGTGGGGCCCGTTACGAGGATCGCGCCGTACGGCTTACGGAACGAACGCTCGTAGCTCTCGAAGGCCTGGGGGAGGAAGCCGAGCTCCGAGAGCTGGAGCAGGGCGTTGCTCTTGTCCAGGATCCTGATCACGATCTTCTCGCCGTGGACGGTCGGCAGGGTGGCCAGCCGCAGGTCCAGGCTCCGATTGTTGATCCGCAGCGAGACTCGCCCGTCCTGCGGGATGCGCTTCTCGGCGATGTTCAGGTCGCCCATGACCTTGAGGCGGCTGATCAGCCCGCCCTGGATGCTCTTCGGCGAGTGCATGACCTCGTGCAGGACGCCGTCCACGCGGAACCGCACACGGACGTCGGTCTCCGTCGGCTCGATGTGCACGTCCGACGCTCGGTCGGCCGCGGCCTGCGTCATGATCGCCTGCACGAGCTTGACGATCGGGGCGTCCTCGACCGCCGCCTCGACCGCGACGCCGCCCTCGGTGTCGAGTGCATCGGCGGCCTCCGTCGCGAGCGCCTCGACCTGCTCTCCCATCCCCGAGAACTTCTGGATCGACTGCTCGACGTCGTTCGCCGTGGCGACCACCGGACGGACGTCCCGGCCGGTGATCGTGCGGATGTCGTCGAGCGCGTACACGTTTGCCGGGTCCGACATGGCCACCAGGAGCTTGCCGTCCTCCTCCCCGATCGGGAGGGCGCGGTAGCGGCGGCACAGGGCCTCCGGCAGCAGGGCGGCCGCCGCGGCATCGATCCGGTACTCGGTCAGGTCGACGAACTCGAGCCCCACCTGCTCGGCGAGCGCTCGGACGAGGTCCCGTTCGCGGATGTAGCCGAGGTCGATCAGCACGCGGCCGAGCGACTTGGGCGTGTTGCGGTGCTCATCGAGGGCGCGCTGGAGATGTTCCTCGGAGATGAGGCCCTGCTCGAGCAGGATCTGCCCGAGCTGCTTCGGTTGTCGCTGGGTGGTCACCATATGGAGCTAGGCCCTTTGGTCCCTGGTCGCCTAACCATCGGTAGGGTCTTCGCCCCCCTGAAGCAGCCGGCCGAACTCCCGCGCGAGCGAGAATCGGTCGACGTCGTCGTCCTCCTCCTCGGCGTGGTCCTTGGGCTCGAACCCGGCCCCGGGGCCCGTCTCCGGGCCCGCTTCCGACCCCTCGTCCGCCTCGTCGACGGGTTCGAGCTCCGGTTCGGCGTCGGGTCGCGGGTCGAGGCGGGGCCAGCGCTGGGGTTCGGGGAGCGGGGCGGGCGGCCTCGGCTCCCAGGGCGGGTCTGCTTCCGGCTCGTTCGCGCCACCTCCGAGCTCGGCGAACGGGTCGGCCGGCCGATCGGAGGTCTCCGTGTGGTCGAGGACGGGTTCTTCGATCGGCTCCGGGTCCGGGCCGGAGAATGGCGGGGGCGGATCGGGCGAGTCGCCGCTCGAGGCGCGCTCGACGACCGGTGCCGGGGCGTCGATCACCAGGGGATCCCGCGGGGGGTGCTCGAGGTCCAGATACGATTGCTCGGATCGAGGGGCCATCGTCGCGACCTCGCTCGCAGGCAGCCCCCCCTGCCGCGACCGGCTCTCCTCGGCCGCCAGCAGCACCTGCTCCATGTGGTCGATCACCAGGCCGGCGCGCTCTTCGGGCCCGGCGACGGCGAACCCGGCGTACGGGGCTCGGCGGACGTAGCACCACGTCTCCGCGCCGAACTGGACGAAGCCGCGTTCAGGGTCGCCCACCGTGGCGAACCGGATCCAAGCGCGCGTGGTGGTGCGCTCCGACTCGGCCGGATACGCCCCGAGGACCAACCCGTCGCGGGATAGGATCAGGCAACCGCGAGCGTCGGCCATGCCCTGCGCGAGCAGGATCGCGAGCGCGTTGAAGTCTTCCAAGGTCGGCGACCTCCTTCGGAACCATCGGGAGGCACGAGCGGGCGCTTGAGGGACGCCCCCGTCCGGCGGAGGCCGAACGGTCCGGTTCTCAGTCCGTGGTCGCTGCCGGCGCCGGGGTACCCGGCTCCGCGAGCTCGCCGAGGGCGGCCGCCGACATCACGGGGAGCGGCGCCGACTGACCCGTCCAGAGCTCGAACGAGATCGCCGCCTGCTGGAGCAACAGCCCGAGACCCCCGAACGCCGCGCCGCCCGCGTCGCGCACGGCACGCTGGAACGGGGTCACGCCCGGCCGGTAGAGCAGGTCGACCCCGACGACCCCGGGCTGCAGCGGCGGGAGCGGGAGCTCCTCACCGTGGACGCCGAGCGGCGTCGCGTTCACGACCAGGTCGGACTCGAACCGGGAGGCGTCGTCGAAGCCGACCACCCGCACCTCGGTGGCCGAGCCCTCGAGCGCGGCGCGCAGGTCGTCGGCCCGCGAGGCCTCGCGCACGGCCACGGACAGGCTCGCGAGCCCGCTTCGAGCGGCGGCGAGCGCACACGCGCGTGCGCCTCCCCCGGCCCCGAACAGCAGCGCGGACCGGCCGGACGCGTCGAACCCCGCGTCGTCTCGGAGGAACCGCTCGAACCCGACCGCGTCCGAGTTGTGGCCCGCGAGCCCATCCGCCCCCACGACGATCGTGTTGGCCGCCCGCAGGAGGCGCGCATCCTCGGACAGGTCCTCGATCAGCTCGGCGGTCCGCGTCTTGTGCGGCATCGTCACGTTCGCGCCGGCGAACCCGAGCGCGCCGAGTCCACGGAGCGCGGCCGGAAGCTCCGAGGGCGCGACCGGGAGCGGGACGTAGACCCAGTCCATGCCGAGCGCCACGAAGGCGGCGTTGTGGATCGCCGGCGACAGGCTGTGCTCTACGGGCCACCCGAGCACGCCGACCGATCGCGTCGAACCCCGGATCCGCCCCGGCCGGTCGGGGACGTCACTCATCGCAGCGGGCCCGGTTGGCCTCGTGCTCGGCGTTGGTCGTCCCGAACGCGTGGTGCCCGTCCTCGCCGCACAGCACGTAGAAGAGGTAGGGCGTGTTCGCCGGCTGCAGGGCCGCCTCGAGCGAGGCTCGGCCGGGGCTGGCGATCGGCGTCGGCGGCAGTCCCCCGTTGATCCGCGTGTTGTAGGGGCTGTCGTACTCCAGGTCGGAGAAGCTGAGCTGGCCATCCGGCGTCGGGTCGTCGTACAGGAGCGTCGCGTCGATGCCGAGCGTCATCCCCAGCCTCAACCGGTTGTAGATCACGCCCGCGATGATGGGGCGCTCGCGATCCAGCGCCGCCTCCCGCTCGATCATCGACGCGATGATCACCACCTCGTACGGCGTCACCCCAAGCTCCTCCGCGTTGGCCCACGGCAACGACTCCGCCTCGGTGCCGAACTGGTCGAGCAGCCTCCGGATGACCATGTCGGCGTCGGCGTCCTTGCGAACGAAATAGGTCTCGGGGAACGGGAACCCCTCGATGCTCGTGGCGTCCTCGGGGAGGTAGGGCGGCAAGGACCAATCTCCCTCTTCCGTCGCCTTCAGAAACCGCTTGGCGGGGATCCCCAGGTCGTGCTCGACCCGATCGGCGATCTGCGTCAGGCGGTATCCCTCGGGGATCGTGAGGCGGGCCGTGGGGACGGGTTCGGGCGGGGTCGTGAGGACCTCGAACGCCTCGTCCGGCGTCATGTTCGTGGTCAGCTCGAAGCTCCCCGCGCGAAGCGAGTCCTCCAGGCCGCTCCTGCGGAGGAGCCACGTCGAGACCAGGCCGCACCGGAGGACCCCCCGGTCGTGGAGGTCGCCGACGACCTCCGACCCGCTCGCCCCCTTTCGGACCTGGAACGCGACCGAGTCCCTCGGCCCCGACGCCTCCGAGCACCAGCCGTAGTAGCGGTTGCCGGCGATGGCCAGGCCGGCGAGCACCAGGAAGACGATCAGGAAGATGCGGAAGCCCCAGTTGGCCCGCCGTTCGGATCGGTGGCGCGGGCGAGCGTCGTCGTCGCGCTGCGGAGGGGGGGCGTCCTGCATCGGCCAGGCAGCATAGCGGCCCCGTCGGGAACCAGGTTCGGTCCCGGCGCAACCGTTGCGTCGGCTAGACGGGCCGATCGGTGTCGAGCCAGGCCTGCAGGATCACGGTGGCGGCCGAGCGATCGATCGTCCGCCGGAGATCCCGACCGGTCGTCCCGCTCGCCCGCAGGGCGCGTTCGGCCTCCACGGTGGACAGGCGCTCGTCCTGCAGGTGGACCGGGACGCCGAGGGCGTCCCCCATCGCCGCCGCGAACCGCTCGGCGTGGTGTGCCCGCTCTCCCGCCTCCCCCGAGAGCAGCAGCGGGTGACCGACCACGACGAGCGTCACGCCGTGCTCCCGGACGAGGTCGGCGATCGCCCGCACGTCGGCGGGCGCGCCCGTCCGGACGGTGCCGAGGGGCACCGCCATCCGCCGGGCCTCGTCCGAGATCGCCACGCCGATCCTCGCGTCCCCGAGATCGAGTCCGAGGACCCTGCCGCGCCCGGCCAAGGGCCCGGCCTCCGGCCCGTTCTCCGGCTCGTTCTTTGGGGGGCTATCGCTCACGCGTCCGCGTTGGCTCCTCGAGCCCCCCGGTCCCCCTGCAGGAGCTCCTTCAGGCGGGGCTCGACGGCGTCCAGGGCCTCCTGGAAGGCGTCCCCCTTCGGGCCGCCGGAGAACGCGAGGTGCGGCTTGCCCCCCTTGCCGCCGCCCACGATGTTCGCCGCCGGCTCGAGCAGCGCCGGCGCCGCCACGCCCCTGGCGATCAGGTTCTTCGTGCTCGCGGCAACCAGCAGGGCCTTGCCACCCCGCCCGGTCCCGAGCGCGACGGCCGCGCCGTCGGGACCCTCGAGGCGGTTCGCGACGTCGTGCGCGAGCACGCGGAGCTCATCGGCGTCCGCGTCGACGGCGGCGGTGACGAGCTTCGCGCCCTCCACCACCCTCGCCCCGGAGGCGAGCTGCTGCGCTCGGTCCCTCAGCTCCTGCTTCGCTTGCTTGCCGAGCTCGGTCTCGAGCTCCTTCACGCGCTCGGCGTAGTGGCGAGCGCGTTCGAGCGCGCCCTTCGGGTCGGTGCCGAGCTCGCGAGCTATCGCGTACAACAGGTCGCGTTCCATGTTGATCTCGCGCAGGGCATCGGGGCCGACGAGGGCCTCGACGCGCCGCATGCCGGCGCCGATCGAGGCCTCGTGGAGGATGCGGACGAGCGCGATCTCGCCCGTGTGGTGGACGTGCGTGCCTCCGCAGAGCTCGACCGAGTAGTCCCCCACCTCCACGACCCGGACGAGGTCCCCGTACTTCTCGCCGAACAGCGCGATCGCGCCCTGGTTCTTGGCCTCGTCCATCGTCGTCTCGTAGATCGTGACCTGCCCGTCCTCGGCCAGCCGGCGGTTGGCCAGCTCCTCGGCCTCCTCCAGGACGTCGCGCGGGACCGCCGAGTGGTGCGGGAAGTCGAACCGGAGACGGCCGGGCGCGACGAGCGACCCGGCCTGCCGAGCGTGATCGCCCAGCACGTGGCGCAGCGTCCAGTGGACGATGTGCGTCGCCGTGTGGGCCCGGGCGGTCGCCTCGCGACGGTCGGCGTCGACCTCGCCGTGGACCTCCTCGCCCTCGCGGATCTCGCCGGACCCGACGACACCGGTGTGGACGATGATGTCGCCCGGCCCGAACTGCGCGTCGGTCACGATGATCGTCCCGCCGGGCGCCCGGACGACGCCGTGGTCGCCGACCTGACCGCCGGCCTCCGCGTAGAACGGCGTCCGGTCCAGGACGAAGCGCACCTCTTCGCCCTCGGTCGCGACCGGCTCCCTCCCGCCCGGCCCGATCAGCGCGAGCAGCCTTCCGTCGGACTCGAGGGTCTGGTACCCGAGGAACTCGGTCGCGCCCGCCTCGCCGGCCACCGTGGAGAGCTCCTCCTCCACGCGCACGTTCTTGGCCGAGCGCTTCGCGCGCTCGCGCTGCTCCTGCATGAGGGCCTCGAACCGCTCGTCGTCGATCTCGAGCCCGGCCTCCGCGGCGAGCTCGCTCGTGAGCTCCTTCGGGAAGCCGAACGTGTCGTGGAGCTTGAACACGACATCGCCGGGGAGCCGATCGGCTCCGGATGCCTCCTCGATCGCGGTCTCGAACAGCGTCATCCCCTGTCTCAGGGTGCCCGCGAACCTGCCCTCCTCCGAGCTCGCGACCTGCTCGACGTACGCCCGGTTCTCGACAAGCTCCGGGTACACGTGCCCGAAACGCTCGACCGTCCGCTCGACCAGCGCCGGCATGACCTCCTGTTCGATCCCGAGACGCCGCGCGTGCGAGACGACGCGACGGAGCATCCGGCGCACGAGGTAGCCGCGCCCCTCGTTCGAGGGCTGCACGCCGTCGGCGATCAGGAACGTTGTCGCTCGTCCGTGCTCACCGATCACCTTGAGCGAGACGTCGTCGCGGTCGTCCTTCCCCAAACGCCGTCCCGAGAGCGACTCGGCGACCTCGACGAGCGGCCGCAGCAGGTCGGTCTCGAACGCGTGGTCCACGTCCTGCAGGACGACCGCCAGGCGCTCCACGCTGGCCCCCGTGTCGATGTTCTTCTTGGGGAGCTCGCGCACGATCCGCGCGTGGTCGTCGACCTCGTCCTGCATGAACACGTGGTTCCAGATCTCGATGTGCCGCTCCTCGTCGACCTCGGGCCCGCCTTCGGCCCCGAACCGCGATCCACGGTCCACGTAGATCTCCGAACAGGGTCCGGCGGGGCCGGCCGCGTGCGTCCACCAGAAGTTGTCCTCCTCGCCGCGGCGAACGATCCGCTCGGCGGGGACCCCGATGTCCCGCCAGATCCCGATCGCCTCGTCGTCGGTCCGGAACACCGTGACCCACAGCCGGTCCGGCTCGATCCCGTAGACCTCGGTGACGAGCTCGTAGCCCCAGCGGCAGGACTCGGCCTTGAAGTAGTCGCCGAACGAGAAGTTCCCGAGCATCTCGAAGAGGGAGAGGTGGCGCGCGGTGTGCCCGACGAGGTCGATGTCGACCGCGCGGAAGACCTTCTGGACGGTCACGGCACGCGGGAACGGCGGCCGGGCGTGGCCGAGGAAGTACGGGATGAACTGATTCATGCCGGCGTTCGTCAGGAGCAGGCCGGACTCGGGCGGCGGGATCAGCGACGAGGAGGGGACGCGCCGGTGCCCGCGCTCCTCGAAGAAGCGCAGGAACTCCTCGCGGATCCGATCACCCTCCATGGCGGCACAGTCTAGCCGCGTGCCTGCGCCCGATCGGCGGACGCCACTCGGTCGGAGCGTCCGAGGGTCGACCGGCCGGCTACCGCGGGCTGGCGCGGAGCTCGTCTTCCTTCTGGTGCATCGCCGCCCTGCCCTCGGCGAGCGAGTC
>CBRGMI010000046.1:0-11342 GCA_967797495.1 uncultured bacterium | reverse complement strand
ACTAGCGCGTCCGAGCGGTAGCCACGGCGCGCGCCGCCTCATGGCTCACGGGATGCCCGGTCACCGCGAGCAGGAACGGCTCGCGTTCGAGCGCGAGGAGGCGCAACGGCGTCTTCGCGGTGACCGAGGCCGTCCTCGGGACGTCGCGCAGCAGGGCGATCTCGCCGACGTACGCACCCGGTCCCTGCTCGGAGACGTGTTCGCCTCCTCGGGTGATCTCGACCGTGCCCTCGACGATCACGTAGAAGAGGTCGCCGCGATCGCCTTCGCGGATCAGCACGTCGCCGGCCGCCGCGTCCCGCGCGATGACATCGGCCAACACCCGTTCCATCGCGGGGGCCGGGAGCGGCGCGAAGAAGGGGATCTGCAGGAGCAACCGGAGGATGTCGGCGTCGGGCGCCTCGGCGGATCGGTCGATCGAGAGCAGCCTGCCCGACGACAGGAGGATGACGACCGGCAGGAAGGCTCCGACCACCACGAGCGCGGTCTGGACCCCCCAGGTCTCGATCAGGACGGCGGCGCCGACGGAGCCGATGACCAACGCGAGCATCGTGAGGCCCTCGAGGACGCCGAACACCCTCGACAGGACGTCGTTGGGGGAGATCCGCTGAAGCAAGGTCCGCCCCGAGACGTCGCCGACGCTCCGACCGGCGCCGGCCGTGGCGAACAGGACCGGGGCACCGACCGCCGACGGGGCGACGGCGACCAGGCCGATCGGCGCCCCGAACAACAGGGCTCCGCCGGCCAGCGACGGGGTGAGGCGGCGACGTCCGACGAGCGCGACCGTCGACGCGGCGCCCACGATCGCGCCGGCGCCGAAGGCCGCGCTCAGGTAGCCCGCCCCGCTGGCACCGATGCCGAGCAGGTCGATGGCGGTCGCCACGAACAGCACGTCGAGCGCCCCCACGACGATCACGCCGGCAGACAGGAGCAGCACGACGAGGCGAGGCTCGGGGGCGCGACGCAGGGTGTGGAACCCCCGGAGCGTCTCGTGGAACACATCGGCGGCGTCGATCCGCGCGTCGGGCGTGACCGCTCCGACGTCTACCCGCAGCCTCGCCACGAGCAGCGCGCCGAGCAGCGTTAGGACCGCGAAGACCGCGAACACGGCCGCGGACCCCGAGGTCCCCAGCAGGATGCCCGCGATGACCGGGCCCAGCATCTTCCCGAAGCCCTCGACCACGCCGGAGACGACGTTCGCCGCGGTAAGGTCCGCCGGTGTCGGCGTGAGCGCCGGCAGCAGCGAGTTCTGTGCCGGGCGGGTGAAGGTGATGCTGATGGAGGCGATCGTCGCGGCGGCGTAGACGAGCCCGGCCGGGGCGTCCGCGTACAGGATCGCTGCGGTCGCGCCCATCGCGAGGCCCTGGACCACGTAGTCGATCGCGAGGACCCGGTCGCGCCGGAACCGATCGCCCGCGTAGGCGGCGAACGGCGCGACGACCGCCGACGGCACGAGCAGGATCGCCGAGACGACGCCCATCTCGGCGGCCCCGCCGCGCTCGAACGCGTAGACCAGGATCGCGATCCACGTGGCGAACTCGGTCATGTTGAAACCGAGGAACGCGAGCTCGACCCTTCGCAGGTTGCGGTCGGCCAGGACGGTCCGGAAGCTGCCGAGGCGCTGGGTCATCCGTCGGATGGTCGCACCGCCGTTCGGCGCGGTCGAATCCGGCCGACGGGCCTCGCCCTCCGGGCTCAGTCGGTCGGCGACGGACCGGACCGGCGATCGAGCAGGACCGCGGATACCTCGGCGCCGAACACGAACAGCCCGCTCGCGAGCCGCAGGAACAGGAGGAGACCGACCACGGTCCCGATCGTGCCGTACAGCAGCGTCGCACGCGTGACGTAGTAGGCGAGGAGCATCCCGCCGGCGAGCTTGAACAGCTCCCACCCGACGGTCATCACCAGCGCCCCCGGCAGATGGGACCTCCAGCCGATCGAGCCGGGTGTGAGCACCGTGTACGCGAGGAGGAACAGGCCGAACTCCATCGCCGCGGTCGCCGCGAACGCGAGCACGCGGAACGGGATCTCGAGTCCCGAGGAGACCCGAACCGCGGAGACGACCCCGGTGACAACGGGCAACGCGCCGACGAGCACGATGAGGACAAGGGTCGTCCCGAGCGCGCGGAGGCCTCCTCTCACCGCGCCCTCCGGGCCGGTGCGGAAGATGACCGCTAACGCACGGCTCGCACGACGCGACAACTCCGACGCGGTCCACAGGAGCCCAAGGAGGCTGACGACGCCGAGGGTGGCGCTCGCGCCGGTGAGGTTCGCGAACTGCTCCCCGGTCCCCTCCGGGAGCTCGAACGGCAGCACGTCCTCCGCGAGCCCGATCAACGCGAGGCCGACGAGCGAGAGCGCGAGGGTCGACAGGAACAGCTGGTACGCGAGCGCGGCCGCGTGGGTGCTCGCGTCGTCCACCCGGGAGCGCGCGCCGATGGCTCGCACCAGCGCCAGCGACCGCGACTGCGCTAGGGTGGCCATCCTCGGAAGCATGGCACGGGGGGCTTCGTGAACATCCGGCCCGCGACGCACGAGGACGACGGCTTCCTTCGCGAGATGCTGTACGAGGCCGCGGCGTGGAACCCCGACTGGCCGCGCGAGCGGATGATCGCCGCGCTCGCCGACCCGATGCTCGAGCGGTACCACCGCGACTGGGGCCGCGAGGGCGACGCCGGCGTCATCGCCGAGCTCGACCGCGAACCGGTGGGCGCCGCCTGGTACCGGCTGTTCACCGCCGAGCAGCCGGGGTACGGGTTCGTCGACGAGAAGACGCCGGAGCTCGGCATCGCGGTCGTCCCGCTCCACCGTCGCAAGGGGATCGGCGAGACCCTCCTGCGAGCCCTGATGGTCCAGGCGCGCGAGGACGGGTACCAGGCGCTGTCGCTCTCGGTCGCGGTGCACAACCGGTCGCGGATGATGTACGAGCGCGCGGGGTTCGAGCCCGTCCGCGAGGAAGCCGAGGGCGAGTCCTGGATCATGCGCGCCGAGCTCGGCTGATCGGACCGGCGGGTCGAGGGCTCAGGTCTCGTCGACCGGCTCCGCGATGCCGGCGGGCGTCGACCCTTCGAGCGGCGACACGCTTGCGTCCGGTTCGCGCGGCGAGACCGTCCGCCCGGGGACGTCCGGCGGCGGACGGGGGACCCTCGCCGCCTCCTCGCGCCGGATCTGGCGGATCCGGTTCCACACGAACCACACGAGCCCGACCACGAGGGCCCCGGCGATCACCCAGGCGAACGGCCGGATGATCGCCTCGGCCCGGTCCCACCGCTCGCCGAGCAGGGCGCCGATCCAGGTCAGCGCGATCACCCAGGGGAGGCAGCCCAGCACCGTGTAGACGGTGAACCGCCAGAACCGCATCCGGACCACGCCGGCCGGCAGGCTGATGAAGGTGCGGATCACCGGGAGGAGGCGACCGAAGAAGACGGCCGCCTGCCCGTGCCGCTCGAACCACTCGTGGGCCCGGTCCACCTCGTGGGGCCGTATCAACAGGTATCGACCCCACCGGTCGATCAGCGGCCGACCGCCCGAGTAGCCGGCCCAGTAGGCGAGCCACGACCCCACGAGGTTACCGAGCGTGCCCGCGAGCACGACCAGCCAGAACTCGAGCTGTTGCTCGGGCGCGAGGAAGGGGGCGGTGACCAGCGCCCCGCCGAACAGCATCGTGACCTCGGAGGGGATCGGGATGCACGCGGATTCGAGCAGCATCAGGACGAAGATCGCCAGGTAGCCGTACCGGGCGATCTCTCCGGTCACGAAGTCGGTGAACAGGGCGAGCAGGGTCGGTCTCCAGGGTCGGGCGGGCCGAGCGGTCGGCCCCAGCGGGAATGAACCGAGCCTAACACCGCGTTAGGAGGGAACCGGGACGACCGCGTCGGGGCGGACTGCTCTTCGGTCCCACCCGGTCCCGGTCGACCCGGCCCGACCCCAGAACCGCCCGCCGGGCTCGGCGAGCGAGCCGGGCAGCCCGAGGTCGGAGGTCCCGGTCAGCGAGGAAAGGGCTGGTACCCTGCCGCGCGGAGGCCCCCACCACGCTCGCCGGGCCACCATCCCCAACGAAGACAGGAAGTAGCAGGTCATGAGCAAGACACTGGTCGTGGTCGAGTCTCCGGCCAAGGCCAAGACCATCGAGAAGTACCTGGGCGGCGACTACGCCGTCCGGGCTTCGTACGGGCACATCCGGGACCTCCCAAAAAGCGACCTGGGCGTCGACGTCGACAACGGGTTCGAGGTCTCCTACGAGGTCCCGGAGGATTCGAAGAAGCACGTGGCCGCGCTGAAGAAGGCCCTGAAGGCGAACGAGGACCTGATCCTCGCGACGGACTACGACCGGGAGGGCGAGGCGATCGCGTTCCACGTGGCGTCCCTGCTTGGGGTCGATCCGGCGCAGGCCAAGCGCGTCACGTTCACCGAGATCACGCGCGACGCGATCCTGGAGGCCTTCCGTCGCCCGCGCGAGATCGACCTGAAGCTGTTCGATGCCCAGGAGGCTCGGCGCGTGCTCGACCGGCTGGTCGGCTACAAGATCTCGCCCCTGCTCTGGCGGCGGGTCCAGCCCGGGCTCTCGGCGGGGCGCGTGCAGTCGGTCGCGCTGCGGATGATCGTCGAGCGCGAGCGCGAGATCCGCGGCTTCACCCCGATCGAGTACTGGAGCGTCGACGCTCGGCTCACCCCGCGGGGCGAGGATCGTCCGTTCCTCGCGCGGCTCGTGAGCGTGCCCGAGGGGCGGATCGCGAGCGCGCCCGACAAGAAGGGCGTGCTGCTGACCGCCGAGGCCCAGGCTGCGGCGCACGTCGACCGGCTCCGCGAGGCCGACTACCGCGTGGCCAAGGTCGAGAGCAAGGAACGCAAGGAGGGGCCACGGCCCCCGTTCAAGACCTCCACGCTGCAGCAGGAGGCGGCCCGCAAGCTCGGGTTCGGCGCCCGGAAGACGATGACGCTCGCGCAGCGCCTCTATGAAGGAGTGGACCTGCCCGGCGAGGGCACGGTCGGGCTGATCACGTACATGCGGACCGACTCGCTCAGCCTGGCCGAGGCTGCCCTGCGCGAGATCGGCGAGCTCGTGAGGACCGAGTTCGGCCCCGAGTACGCGCTGTCCGAGCCGCGCCGGTTCAAGACCCGGTCGCGGAACGCACAGGAGGCGCACGAGGCGATCCGGCCGACGTCGGCGCTTCGGACGCCCGACCGGGTGGCCGCCGCCCTGGATCGGGACCAGCTGCGCCTGTACACCCTGATCTGGCAGCGCACCGTGGCCACGCAGATGGCGCAGGCCCGCTTCAACCAGGTGGGCGTCGACATCGACGCGACGGCGGGCGCCGCGCGCTACCGGTTGCGTGCGACCGGGCGCACGATGATCTTCGACGGACACCTCCGCGTGTACGCCGAGGGCCGGGACGACGGGGCCGACGAGGACGGCGAGCGCCGGCTGCCCGAGCTCTCGGCCGAGCAGGCCCTGTCGCTCCTCGAGCTCCTGCCCGAGCAGCACTTCACGCAGCCGCCCCCGCGCTTCTCGGAGGCGTCCCTCGTGAAGACGCTCGAGGAGCTGGGCATCGGCAGGCCGTCGACCTACGCGTCGATCATCTCGACGATCCAGGACCGCGGCTACGTCCGGCTCGAGGACCGCCGGTTCTTCCCCAACGACGTCGGCGAGGTCGTGACCGACAAGCTCGTCGAGCACTTCCCCGACATCGTCAACGTGAACTTCACGGCCGAGATGGAGGATGACCTCGACGAGATCGCCGAGGGCGACCTGCAACGCGTGCAGGTGCTCCGTCAGTTCTACACGCCGTTCGCCGACGCCCTCGAGCGGGCGGAGGAGAAGTTCGAACGCTACGTGGAGGAACTCGACGAGGACTGCCCACGCTGCATCGAGGAGGGGCGCACGCCTCCCGGCCGCCTGCAGAAGCGGCTCGGACGGTACGGCTTCTTCATCGGGTGCACCCGGTTCGCCGAAGAGGACGGCGGCTGCAAGTACATCCGCAACCTCGACGGCCAGGAACGGCCCGAGCCCGAGATGCTCGACGAGACCTGTCCGGACTGCGGCCGGCCGCTGCAGCGCAAGTTCGGTCGCTTCGGGCCGTTCGTGGGCTGCTCCGGGTACCCGGACTGCACGTACATCAAGAAGGACCCGCCGAAGTCGACCGGCGTCACCTGTCCGCAGTGCACGCAGGGCGAGATCGTCGAGAGGCGGACGAGGTTCGGGCTGATGTACGGGTGCGAGCGGTACCCCGACTGCGATTTCGCCGTCAACCATCCTCCGGTGCCCGACCACCCGTGTCCCGAGTGCGGTTCGCTCCTGATCCGGCGGCCCAAGAGCCTGCGCTGCTGGGGGTGCGGCGCCGAGCTCGACGACGGGTTCAACGTCACGAAGCACGGTGATCCGGAGGCCGAGGCCGAGGCCAGGGCCGCGAAGTCGGCGGCTCGGGCCGCGCGGGCGGCGGCCAAGGCCGGTGCGAAGGCCGGCGCGAAGAAGAAGACGACGGCCAAGCGGACGGCCGCGAAGCGAAGCTCGGCCAAGCGAACGACCGCCAAACGCACCGCCGCCACGCGCACGACCACGAAGCGGAAGAAGGCCGAGCCGGCCACGGCCGCGGAGGAGTAGGTGTCGACCTTCGCCGACGAGGTCGCCGCACTCCGCGGGACCCGGCCGGCGACCTTCAAGGACCTGATCACCCATCCGGCGTTCTCCAAGCTCCTCGCCGCGCAGACCGTCAGCTCGTTCGGGGACTGGGTCGGGTTCGTGGCGGTGACCGCCCTGGTCGCGACCAAGGGTGGCGAGGCCGCCGAGTATGCGATCGCCGGGGTCATGCTCGCCCGGACGCTCCCCGCCATCCTGTTCGGGCCGATCGCCGGCGCGATCGTGGACCGGGTCAACCGCAAGACCCTGATGATCACGGCGGACATCGCGCGAGGAGCGCTCTACGGCCTGATGCCGTTCCTCGGCCCGCTCTGGGCGATCTTCGGCGTCTCCTTCGCGATCGAATGCTTCTCCCTGTTGTGGACGCCGGCCCGCGACGCGTCGCTGCCGAACCTGGTCCCTCGTCGGCAGCTCGCGAACGCCAACTCGCTCGGCCTGATCACCACGTACGCCACGCTGCCGCTCGGCGCCCTCGTCTTCACGTTCCTGTCCGGTGGGTCCGGTCTGCTGCCGTACTTCAAGGACAACTCGGCCTTCCTTGCCTTGTGGCTCGACGCGTTCACGTTCGGACTCTCGGCGCTGCTCGTCAGCAGGATCGTCATCCCGCGGCCGGCCCCCACGTCGTTCGCGAGGCTCGACGTCTCGCGCGTCGGCAAGGATATCGCCGACGGTATCCGGTTCCTGCGCGAGAACTCACTCGCGTCGTCGATGACGCTCGGCATCGTCGCGGCGTTCAGCGCGGTGGGGGCCGTCCTCGCGCTCGGACCGATCTTCGCCAGGACGACGATCGGTGCGGGCGATCCGGGGTGGGGGATCCTCGTGACCTCGTTCGGTATCGGCATGGGGATCGGGTTGGCGTCCTCGAACAAGATCGTGGAGTTCGTCCTGCGCGAATACGTGTTCGTCTGGTCGATCATCGCGGCCGCCGGGACCCTGCTCGTGCTCGCGACGATGCCCGCGATCGGGCAGGCGGCGGTGGTCGCGGTGGTGCTCGGGGGCTTCTGCGGCTCCGCGTGGGTGAGCGGCTACGTGCTGCTCCAGGAGAACGTGACCGACGAGTTCCGCGGGCGGACGTTCGGCGCGCTCACCGTGCTGTCGCGGCTCGGTCTGTTCCTCTCGCTCACGATCTTCCCGGTGATCGCCGGCGCCATCGGCGCGCACACCCTGACGGTGGGTGAGCGGACGTTCGACCTGTCGGGGACGCGCATCTCGTTGATGATCGCGGGGGTGGGGGCGCTGCTCGCCGGATTGCTGACCCGGAGCAGACTCCGGCGGTTCCGGGTCGGCAAGCAGGAACCGCTCGGGTTGGTCCCCAAGCTGAAGCGGCCGCCGACGAACGGCCTGTTCGTCGCCTTCGAGGGTGTGGAGGGTTCGGGCAAGGGGACGCAGATCCGTCTGGCGAAGGAGTGGTTGGAGTCCCAGGACATCGAGGTCATGGTGACGCGAGAACCCGGAGGGACGCCCGTCGGCGAGGAGCTGCGGACGCTGCTGCTCGCGCACGACACGGGTCACATCGAGCCGAAGACCGAGGCCCTGCTCTTCGCGGCGAGCCGGGCGCAGCACGTGGCCTCGGTGATCCGGCCCGCCTTGGCCGCCGGCCAGGTCGTGCTGACGGACCGGTACATCGATTCGTCCCTGGCTTATCAGGGCTCGGCGCGCGGACTCGGCGAGCAGGACGTGCTGACGCTGAACGTGTGGGCGACCCAGGGGCTGTTCCCCGATCTGGTGCTCCTGCTCCACCTCGAGCCGGAGGCCGGCCTCCTGCGTTCGCTCGAGGAACCCGATCGCATCGAGCTCGAGGGTCAGGACTTCCACGCGAAGGTCTCCGACGCGTACCTTCGGATCGCCGAGGAGCACCCGGAGCGGTTCGTCGTCCTGGACGCGGACCAGACGCCGGAGCAGGTGCACGAGCAGGTGGTCGAGGCGCTCGGCAGGATCTTGAAGGAGCGAGAGGAGGACCGGCGTGACTGAGGCGCGCGGCGCGGGGTTCCCGGTGCTCGACCGCGTCCCCGGTCAGGAGCACGCGATCGCGTTCCTGCGCCAGGCAGCGGCGCGGCCGCACCATGCGTACGTGCTGGCCGGCCCCGAGGGCGGAGGCAAGCAGCTCGCCGCGCGGGCGTTCGCGGCGGCGCTGCTGTGCAAGGAGGGTGGGTGCGGGACCTGCCGGGACTGCCGACTGGCGCTCGCGGACCGTCACCCGAACGAGGTCGTCGTCGAACCCGAGGGCCGCGACATCCACGTGGAGACCGTTCGCGCCGAGATCTGGCACCCCGCGTACCGCACGGCCCCCGAGCCGGGTCGCAAGGTCTTCGTGATCCGGGAGGCCGATCGGCTGAACCCGGCCGCGGCCGACGTCCTGTTGAAGGTGCTCGAGGAGCCTCCCGCGGACGCGGTGCTGATGCTCCTCTCGGCCCGGCCCGACGAGCTGCCCGAGACCGTCATGTCGCGCTGCCACGTGGTTCCGTTCCGCCCGCTCTCGGAGACGTTCGTCGCGCAGACGCTCGCGGCCGAGGGGATCGACCCCGGTCGGGCCGGGCTCGCCGCCCGGCTGGCCGGCGGGAACCTCGGACGAGCCCGCCGGCTGGCGACGGGCGCGGACGGGATGTCGTTCCGCGAGGCGGCCCGCGATGCGCTCGAGAGCGCCTCGCGCGGACCCGCCGGTGCCCTCGAGGCCGCCGACCTCGTGCTGGTCGCGGCGGACCGCTACCGCAAGGACCTCGGGGCGCAGCTGGAGGAGGAGCTCGCGCCGTTCCTGGACGAGCGGGGTCGCGCGGAGGAGGCCTACCGCGGCGCGATCCGCCGGCTCGAGGAGCGGCACAAGCGACAGGTCCGCCGGGCCGAGCGCGACTACGTGGACCGCGTGCTGCTCGGGGTCTCGGCGCTGCTGCGCGATCGCGTGGCCGTCGCCGTCGGCGGCGGCGCCGACGTGCTGATGAACCCGGATCTCGCGCCCGCGCCGGGCGACGTGACCTCGGCGACCGGCGCGATGGCCGCGGTCGAGGAGGCCCGCGCCGCGCTCGCCGAGGACCTGAACCTCAACCCGCGGCTCGTGCTCGAGCAGGCGTTCCTCCGGGTCGGCCGCGCCGCGTAGCCGCCGCACCGCCGCCGCCATCACCTCGGCGTGTCCCCCGAGGAACGGACAAGAGTGGTGCTGGCATCACTGTCGAAGCACGGGGCCCGTGGGACGCTGTCTGCGAGGGCAACAGATGACCGTTCGAGTGCTCATCGTGGACGATCAGGAGCCGTTCCGGTTGGCGGCTCGGATGGTCGTGGACGCCACCGACGGGTTCGAGGTGATCGGTGAGGCGGAGTCGGGTGAGGCCTCCGTCGAGATGGCGAGGGACCTCGGACCCGACCTCGTGCTGATGGACGTGAACCTGCCGGGCATCAACGGGCTCAGCGCCACGCGCCAGATCCTGGCCGATCGTTCGGACCCCGTGATCGTCCTCCTGCTCTCCACGTACGAAGAGGAGGAGTACGCGCCGCGGGCCGCCGAGTGCGGCGCGTCCGCGTACATCCCCAAGGCCGTGTTCGGGCCCGACAAGCTCGAGTCCGCGTGGGCGGCCGCCAACGAGCCGGCCGCCTAACCGACCGGGACCCGACCCAGGATCGTCGTCCCCTCTCCGGGCGCCGACCGGATCTCGAGGGCGCCCCCGATCGCATCGAGACGGTCCGCCATGCCCTGCAGCCCCGTGCCGCCGGACGTCCTCTCGCCGACCGAGAACCCCACCCCGTCGTCTGACACGGCGAACGTGAGCGTGCCGTTCGTCTGTGCCAGGGCCACGGTCGCGCGCGACGCGCTCGCGTACTTCGCGAGGTTGTTCAGCGCCTCGAGCGCGCAGAAGTAGACGGCGGCCTCGACGTCCTGCGGGTACCGCTCGACGCCGTGGGTCTCGACCGTGATCGGGACCGGCGACTTGCGCGCCTGTGACTCGAGCGCGGCCCCGAGCCCCTGGTCGGCGAGCAGCGGCGGGTAGATCCCGCGCGCGAGGTCGCGCAGGTCGTCGAGCGCCTCGGTGGTGTCCGTCTGGAGCTGGGTCATCAGGTCGCGCGCCTTCGCGGGATCGCGTTCGATCAGATCCCGGACGAGCCGCTGCTTGACCTGGAGGGCGACGAGCTGCTGCTGGGCCCCGTCGTGGATGTTGCGTTCGAGCCGTCGACGTTCGCCGTCCTGTGCGGCGACGAGGCGGCGACGCGATCCTCGCAACTCCTCGATCAGCCGCACGTTGCGGAGCACGAGCCCCGCCTGGGCCGCGAGATCGCGCATCAGCCGCTCCTTCGAGGGGTTCATCGGGTCGTTGGCCGGCATCGAGACCGAGAGGGCGCCCAGTAGCTCGCCGCGGTCGCGGACTTCGACGAGGGTCTCTCCGTCGACCTCGGGCAGCCCCTCACCCCGGATGGAGAGAGCATCTCGGGGAGAGAGGTCCGCAGGCCACCCGGTCTCGGCCCGGAGCTCGTGGCCGACGAGGAGCCAGACGCGGGCGCCGGTCGCGCGGGTTCCCTCACCGAGGATCCTCGCCATGCGAGGCAGCACGTCCTCCGTCGCGTACGTCTCGCCGACCCGCTCGGAGAACTCACTCAACACCTGGTACGGCGCCGCCCGTCTCCCGTACACGATGCGTTGGGCGAGTCGGCGGCCGACGAGCGCCAGCGGCCAGATCGCGAGGCCGGCGACGATCCCGACCACCACGTCCGTGCGGTCGCC
>CBRGMI010000045.1:0-11417 GCA_967797495.1 uncultured bacterium | reverse complement strand
GGGCGAGCGCCCGGAGCAGCGCACGAGCAGCCGTCGGCTCCTCGATCAGGAAGTCCAGGAGTACCGGGCCGCTCACCCGCCATGCCTCCGTGTCCTCGAGCGCGAGGGCGGCCGCCGAACGCGGCTGCTCACCAAGCACCCCGAGCTCCCCGAAGAACTGGGGGACGTCCAGCGTCGTGTGGAGCTGACGATGACCGTTCGACGAAAGGGAGCTGATCTCGACGCGGCCGCTGACGAGGAAGTAGACGTCCGGCGCGTCGTCACCCTGGAGGAACAGATACGTCCCACGACGGAACCTCCGTGTCACGCCCTGAGCGGCGAGACGCGAGATCGTCTGGTCCGACGCACCCTCGAACAGGGGCGTCCGAGCCATCCCCTCCATCAGCGACTTACTGAGCTCCGTCGTCGGCACGGCTGCAAGCGTAGTCACATCTGTGCTCCCGGTCGCGGGGGTTGTCCCCGAACGCGATGAGGCCGGGGCGCCGATCGCGACCCGGCCTCATGCCAAGTTCTGGATTCCTACTTCTTGACCCGCTTGACCCGCTTGACCCGCTTGACCCGGGAAACACGGGTGGCAGCCTCCGCCTTGCCCGACTCCTTCTTGTCCTTGGCAGCCGGCGCCTTCGGTGAGATCTTCTTGTCCGCCACGATCGTCACCTCCCCCCTCCGCTCAGGCCCTCTAGGGCTTTCGTTGTCTCCACGCATCATGGTCGCGGCGTCACGTCGCGCGTGTGTCGGGCGTCACCCGAAGCTAGGTGACCTCCGTCACATGTCGGCCGGTGACGTGCGTCACATGGAGTCGAGTTCGGGCAGGTCAAGTGGGTCGGGGCGGGGCGTGCAGGCCCCGCAGAAAAGCGCGTCCTCGACGATCAACACCTTCGGGACGTCGCCGGTCCGGAAGAGCTCGAGGATGTACGGATGCGTCTCGACGTGGTCCTCACAGATCCCGCGGCCGCAGAAACGGCAGACCCCGACCGCGCTCCGCTTGCAGTGCCAGCAGTCCATATGGGCTCAGTGGGTCAGCTCTTCGGTGACCGCATGCGAGATCAGGGTCCCGCGCCGGAACGCGTCCCCCACCAGGCGATCGAACCCTCCCCGATCGAGGCGGAACGCACGGACCGGGGTCCGCGCCGTCACGGTTGCCGTTCGGGGCACCTCCATCAGAAGGGCGATCTCGCCGAAATACGATCCGCGGCCGATCGTGTTCACCAGTCTCTCGTCCTTGACGACGTCGACCTGGCCGGACGATATCGCATAGAACGAATCCCCGACGTCGCCCTGACGCATGATCGTTTCGCCGGGAACGAAGCTCACCCACGCTCCTCCCTCCAGGAGCTCCCAGAGCTGCGCGGTGGACAGGTTGGCGAAGCAGCTCAGGCCTCGCAACTCGGCGACCTGTTGCAGAGTCGGCTCGAAGTCGGGCAGATGCAACTTGTCGGCGAGTAGATGGTCGAACACGCCCTTGTCGACCTCGAACACCTCGGCGGCCCCGATGGCGCGGACGGTGGCGGCTCGCGGCGCCGCGGTCACCAGCCCCAGCTCTCCGAAGGACTCGCCCCGGCCGAGGTCTCGCAACCGGCGCTCGCTGCCATCCTCGGTGTCTTCCTCGACCACCTCGAGGACCCCCTTGCGCACGACGTAGAAGGCGTCGGGTTGGTCCCCCTGGCGGAACACCGCCTGTCCGTCGCCCAGCCCCCGCAGCCGGACGCGCCCGGCGATCTCGTTCAAGGCGTCGACCGGGATGTCCTCGAACATCGCGAGCGTGTCGATCAGCTCGGAGGCCTCGACCCGCCACCCGGTCTCCAGCGCGAACCGGAGCCGGCGCCACACGGCGCGGATCTCCCTGCCGATCGCCCGCAGGAGCTTGATCAGACCCCGGAGCAATGGCCCGGCGATGAACGCGGCGAGGACGAGCAGGAGCAGCCTGGTCACCGGCCCCTCGGCCCACAGCCGGCTCACGAGGTCTCCGAACACGGTCTGCCAGTAGTAGTAGGCCGTGTACAGGGAGAAGATCGTGAACGCGATGCCGAGCACCCCGTAGAGGGCGAGGCCCGCGTCCCGCTTGGAGAAGTGCTCGCGCGTCCGCAGCTTGTGGAACAGGTCGCGGCGCATGAACACGAGCGAGCGTTCGCGCAGATCCGGGATCTCGATCAGGTCGGCCAGGATGTAGTAGCCGTCGAGCTCGAGGAGCGGGATCAGGTTCATGATGACGACCAGGTAGTTCAGGACGGCGAACTTGTACATCGTCTCCGACAGGATCCACTCCGGGTACGACCGTGCGATGAGCGACGCGATGCCGGCCAGGACGAGCTGCGCGAACGGGCCGGCGAACGACTCGATGATCTGCTGGCGCCGATCCATCATCAGCCCGTCCGAGCTCTCGACGAAGAACGCCGGCGACCCGAAGTAGATCTGGAATCCCGCGCTGCGGATCCGCCGGCCGTTGTGGACGATGACGAGCGCGTGCCCGAGCTCGTGACAGAACACCATCACGTAGTCCAGGACGATCAGTACGACGAAGCCGATCGCGAGAGAACGACCGGCGATCACGAACTGCTCGTGCCGCAGTATGTCCACGAACGCGCCCAGCCCGACGAACGCGATGGCGATCAGCGCGACGAGGACCGCCCGCTTGAAGACCCACTTCAGGCCGTGCTCGTACAGCCACCGCACCAGCCGGTGGGCGCCCTCCCACTCGATCGAGAGCGTCTTGCCGAACTGCCGCGCCTTGCGGCGCCGATCGGTGACCGGGTCCATCGCCCGCGTCACCATGCCGGGGACATCCACATGCCGCTGTTCGAGGAAGTTGCCCCGGTACAGCGAGCGGACGAGGTCGATCACGGTGGACAGCTCCATCTCGCCGGACCCCTCGAACCGCTCGACCACGATCTCCTTGACGGTGCGGGTCCCGTCCATCAGCTCGAGCAGGCCGAGATCCGAGGAAGCGAGCCGGAAGTGGAGGAGATCGCGGGGGTTCGCGATCATCACGTACCCCTCGCCCCACCGCTGATCGAACACCCGGATCTCGATGTCGTCCGCGAGCTTGGGACGGAGCTCGGTGGGATCGACCAGGCGCGTGATCGTCTCCCACACGTCAGCGCCCTCACCCGCGCCGTTCGAAGCGATGTCCTCGGCGAGAAGGCGGTAGACGTCCTGCCGGCTCACGTCGATCGGCCCTTGGCGGCGCGATCGGTCTCGACCCTTCGTTGGACCGCGTCGTAGACCGAGGCGCGCGGCGGCGGACGCCGCTTGTTCGCGAGGATGTTGCCCACGAACCCACCGGCGAACAACGCGGCCGCGATGAGCGCGACCACGGTCCCCCAGGTGAACCCCCCGCTCTCGGGCGCCGCCAGCGACCTGGTGACCTCGGCCGACTCGCCGACGTCATCGACGACGCCGAGGACGAACCGTGCATCCTCCGGGATTGTCTTCACGACGCGGGCGTCGACCTCGAAGGAGAGGTTGGCACCTCCGGTAGTCACGATGACGTTGGCGCCGCTCACCCGCAGGTACTCGCTGGTCGCCGTGGCGCCGGTGCCGACGATCAGGTCCCGGTCGCCGACCGTCAGCTTGTTGTCCTCGATGTCGAACCGCAGCCCATCGAGCTCCCGATTTCCGGACGTGATCGTCGCCTCGAGGAGGTGGAGCGCCTCCCATCCGCCCGGCATGGTCCCGACGACGCGGATCGTGAGCGTCGAGCCCACCGCCAGGGCGCCCGAGACCTCCCCGTTGACGCTCGGACCGCTCGCCGGGCTCGGCGAGGAGGACTGCGCCGAGGCGGGCCCCGCGGACGCGACCACCGCGACGAGGGCGGCGAGCAGCAGCTGCGCTCCGAACGCAGGCCGACGGATCACGGAGCGCATCTTCGACCCGGCGGCACCCGGGCGCAACGTGACGGAGGTCACCCCCGCGTGGTGCGCGGCGTCACCGCCTGGAGCCCCGGATGGCACGTAACGTTCGCGAGAGATGTACCGCAACGTCGAGGAGGTGCGGAGATGCTGAGCGGAGAGATGGCCCGGTACCAGATCGGCGACCGCGTTCGGGAGGCCGAGGCCGAGCGTCTGGCCAAGTCGACCCGCAGGAGCAGGGCCGCGGAGTCGCGGAGCGTCACTCGCCGCATCGGTCGTGCCGCCCTGGCGGCCGCCACCTGGCCGATCAAGCACTAGCGTTCACGGCCCCGACATCCACGCGCCGCCCGGCCTTCACGGGCCCGAGATACGTTCCATCCGCCACGAGAGGTTCGCGCCACCTCTCGAGAGTGGGGGGTCGGGTCTTCGACCGGGCCCCCGCGCCCCCTCTCGCACACGGGGATGCTTGCGACCCGCCAATGAAGGCCAACGGTCAGTCCCCACCGGACGGCAGGTTCACGATCTCCAGAGGGGGGAGACGATCGGCGGGTTCGAACCCCAGGATCTTCCCGTAGAAGGTGAGCTCGGCCGACAGTCCCCGCGAGATGCTCTCCATCTTGCGGAAGCCGTGTTGCTCGCCCTCGAACAGGAGGTACGCGTAGGGCAGACCCCTGCCCTGGAGGGCCCGGACGATGACCTCCGCCTGGGCGGGCGGCACGACCTCGTCCTCGTCACCCTGCAGGATCAGCAGCGGGCTGGACAGCAGCTCGGCGTGGCGAACGGGGGAGCGCTCCGCCCACAACTCGGCCGCCTCGGGCCACGGACCGACCAGGACGTCGAGGTACCTCGCCTCGAACTTGTGCGTGGTCTCGGCGAACGGCTCGAGATCGGACACCCCGAAGTAACTCGTCCCCGTCGCGAACGCGTCCCGGAAGGTGAGCGCACACAGCGTCGTCCACCCCCCGGCGCTCCCACCGGAGATGATGAGGCGGTCGGGGTCGGCGAGACCACCCTCGACCAGGTGCCGGGCCGCGGCCACCGCGTCGTCGACGTCCACGACGCCCCAACGGCCGTACAAGCTCTCGCGGAAGCCCCGCCCGTAGCCGGTGCTCCCCCGGTAGTTCACCTCGGCGTAGGCGAACCCACGGCTGGTGAAGAACTGGATCTCGAGGTGCAGCTCCGGTTCCGCCTCCGACGTGGGTCCGCCGTGGACGTTGACGAGCAACGGCGGACGTTCCCCCTCGGGAGCGACGGCCATCGGGTTCGTCGGCGGGTAGAAGTGCGCGAACGCGGTCTGCCCATCGGAGGTCGGGAACTCGATCGGCGCCGGGACGGACAGGTACCGGGGATCGAATTCGACGACGTCGCTCTCGCGCAGGACCTCGACCGCGCGCGTCGAGAAATCGAGCGAGACGACCCGCGTCGGCGTGGCCGGACCTCCGGCGATGAAGGCGAGCCGCTGCCCCGAGACGCTGACCGCCGGCTCGAAGGTCTCGTAGGGCAGGTCGAGATCCATAAGCTCCCGCGTCGCCGGATCGAGCAGCGCAAGGTGATGGACGCCTCGCTGACGGTACGTGCACACGATCCTCCCGTCGGAGAGGAAGTCGTACGACGAGTAGCCGAAGAGCCACATCGGTACTGCGAACTCGGCGGACATCGGCGTCAGGTTCGTCAGCTCGCCGTCGGCTCCCTCCCGAAAGAGGTTCCACCAGTCCGTGCGATCCGAAACGAAGGTCAACGAACCGTCGGGCCCCCAGGCCGGCTGGAAGATCGACTCCCGCTCGCCCCCCGCGACCGCGCGCGACGGCCCGGCCGACCCGTCCGAGGCGACATCGACCACCAGGAGCTCGGTCCCGTCCCAGGGCATCCGCGGGAAGTCCCACGCGATGAACGCGAGGCGCGCGCCGTCGGGCGACCACCGCGGGAAGGCGTAGAAGTCCCGTCCGGACGCGAGCGTCGACATCGCCGAGCCGTCGGCGGCGATCACGACGAGCTCGTTCACCGGCATGCCCTCGTCCCGGTGACGTTCGTGGACCGACGCGATCCACCGGCCGTCCGGCGACACGTTCATGTCGGCGTACCGCAGACCCTGCGGGATCGCGGGTTCGGGGGTGATCGCGGTGGGCGCTCCGTCGACCTCCTGCCGGTACAGCCGCTGGTCCTCGAGGTTCACGAAGTACGTGGTCGCGCCGGCAACCGCGTACGAGCCGCCGCCGTACTCGTGGACCCGGGTCCGGACGGACACGCCCGGCGGCGTCACGTCCACGGGCTCCGCGCCGGGGGCCGACCGAACGACGACGGAACGGCCCTCTTCCTGCGGCCGACGCTCGAGCCACGTCGTCGCGTCGGCGATCGCGCGCGTCTCGCTCAACCCGACCGAGGCCGCCGCGGCACGATCCGCCGTGATCGGCGACGGCCATGCTCCGTAGGGGATGCGTCGATCGTCGCTCATCCGTGCCAACGGCCGACGAGCACGCGCGTCACCTTGAACCCGCGGTCCATCGTGCTCCGCACGTCCCCGAAACCGTTCCGCCGCAACACGGACGCGGCGGATCTCGCGCGGTCGGGACTCACCTCGACCAGCAACCAGCCGCCCGGCTTCAGCCACCGCGGACCCTCGGACGCGGTCCGCCCGACGAGCCCGAGCCCGTCCCGGCTGCGGTCGGTGAGCGTGTGCTCGGGCTCGAAGCGCCGGATCTCCTCCGGGAGCTCGCGCACCTCGTCGCGAGCGACGTACGGCGGGTGCAGGGTGATCACGTCCACCCGACCCTGCAGGTCGCTCGGAAGGCCGCCGAACAGGTCGCCCTTCGCGAACGTCGCTCGCAGGCGGAGCAGCTCGGCGTTCTCCCTGGCGACCCGGACGGCGGCGAGCGAGATGTCGGTGCCGAACACCCGGACCCCCGGCACCTCGTTCGCGATGGCCAGGGCGACGGTGCCGCCACCGGTCGCGAGGTCGACGGCCACCGGTCGCCGGCGTCCGCGGAGCCTCCGCACCGCCTGCTCGGCGAGGTACTCGGTCGAGTCCCGCGGGACGAACACCCCGGGCCGCGCCGCGATCTGCAGCCCTCGGAAGAGCGCCTGTCCCGTGATGAGCTGGACGGGCTCGCCCGACGCCCGACGGGCGATCATCCGGTCGAAGCGTCGGCGGACGTCGGGTGGGACCTCGTCGTTCGGGGCGACGCGGTCGACGCCGAGCGCGTAGGCGAGCAGCTCGTCGGCCTCGATCTCCTCGCGATCGCGCTGCCAATGATCGATCGCCGTGGACGCCTCGAGCGTCGCGACGGCATCGGTGAGGACCTCACTTGCCTTCATCGGGCGAGCATCGTACCCGCGGGGAGGCTCGGCCACCTGCCGCTCGTGTCGTCCTGGCTACAATCGCTGCCATGCCCGAGGCCGCGAGATCCCCGAAGGCCCGCAGCTCGAAGCCCCGAAAGCAACGGACCCCTTCGGCCAAGACCGAGGACATCCGTCTGACCGGAGACCGGATCGTCGTAGAGAACCCGGACAGCGGCGAACGGACATCAAGGGGCGGGTTGCTGATCCCGGCGACCGCCGCGCCGGCCCCCAAGCGATGCGTGTGGGGCGAGGTGCTCCTGGTCGGACCGGACGTCCGCTCGGCGACGGCGGGCGATCGGATCCTGTACCTGCCGCAGGCGGGTCTCGAGGTCGAGCTCGACGGCCGGGACTGCCTCCTGCTCCGCGAGCGAGACGTCCAGGCGGTGTCGTCCTCGCCGAATGGCAAGGAGCGGCAGCCGGGCCTCTACCTGTAGAAGCGGCCTCGACGCACCGGGTTCATCCGGGAACGAAGGTGAGCCGCACGCGACGCTCGTCGTTCTCGCGGTTCGGGTCGACCACCACGACCCGCTGCCAGGTGCCGAGCGCGAGCCGGCCGGCGTCCACCGGGATCGACAGCGAGGGAGCCACGACGACGGGCAGGAGATGGTCGCCGCCGTGACCGACCTGGCCGTGCCGGTGCCGGTACCGATCGTCGCGGGGAAGGATGCGTTCGAGGAACTCCTCGAGGTCGGCCTCGGAGCCCGATCCGGTCTCCATGAGCGCGACGCCCGCGGTTGCGTGCGGCACGAAGACGTTGACGAGCCCGTCCCCGCCGACCGACGAGCAGAACGTCTCGACCAGGTCGGTGACGTCGACCACGCGGCGGTCCCTCGTGTCGATCCGATGCTCCCGGGAGCTCATCCCGCCGGCTCGCCGCCCTCGTTGGGGACGCCGCCCGATGGCGGCGCGGGCATGTCGGGGGTCGCGGGCGGGGTCGGCGGGATGCCGGGAGCCCCCTCACCGACGCTCGACCATCCCCGGAGCCCGGCCCCGGACGGGGCGATCGGCTCGTCTCGGAAGCCGAGCGCAACCAGCGCCGCGACGACGCCCTGGACGCCTCCGGCGATGACCAGGTAGAGGCCGATCCCGATCGTGAGCTCGAGCAGGCCCCTGTCCAGCGCGCGTTCGACCTCGGCCCTGGGGAGCTTGGTCGCCATGGTCTCCACGAGCTGGTCCCGGATCGTCAGGGCGGTGTAGAGACCGACGCCGACCGCCACGAGTCCGCCGATCGCGGCGCTCGGCCGCAGACGAGCCATCGCCTGGTGCGATCGCGCCAGGACGCGGATCCCGGCGGTGACCATCACCACACCGGAGACGATCGCCGCCTTGCCCTCCCAGCCGTCGATGCCCCTCGCCTGCTCGGTGAACGGCCCCGCGGAGACGTCGGCCCAGGAGAGGAAGGAACCGACGACCGCCAGCAAACCGCCCGCGAGCGCCAGCGTCCCCGCGAGAACGGCTCGGCCCGGCATCGACGCTAGGCGCCGGGGTCGGGGGGCGGGGTCGACGAAGGCATCGAAGCGGGCGGCACGTCCGCACCGCCGATCGTGGTCGCCGGTGTCACGGGCGCGGCGGTCTGACCGTGCACGGCGGGCTCGCCCGAACCACGCAGACCGAGGATCCCGCCGGCGAGGGCCACGACACCGCCGCCGATCACGACATAGAGGCCGATGCTGATCGAAACGCTGAGCTGGCCGGCGTCGATCGCCTGGTCCAGGGCTATCCGCACCGCCTGGGCGGAGGCCTCGAACGCCGGCGCGAGCTCTTCGGCCGCGGCATCGAGCACGCTGTCTTTCGCCGTGAGCGCGTCGTACAGACCGAGGCCACCCCCGACGATCCCCGCGAGGATCGCCAGCACGGCGAGCACCCGCCTGGTTTCCATCGCCATCACGATGCCCGCCACGACCGCGACGAGGCCCGCGCCCAGCGTGATGTATCCGTCCGAGCCGTCGAGGCCCTTCGCGGTCACGCTCCTCCCGCCTCCGGACACCTCCGCCCAGGCGAGGAACGACCCCAGGGCCATCAGGGCGCCTCCGACGATCCCGAGGATGCCGGCGAACGGTGTGCGCGTGACGTTCTCCGTGTGGTCCATTGGGCCTCCGATCCCGGGCGAGCGCCGATCGCCGGCCATCCTTCCATCTGGGCACGGCGGAGTCGAGCGCATCCTCGAGGGGGGCCGCCGAACCGGGACCGAGAACGCCGGGCCTTCACGATTACGTGTAATCGTGTAATCTCACCCCATGAACCCACACAGCACGGCTTCGATGGACGAACTGAGCGGCTGGTTCGCCGGCAGGATCCCGGCGGACTGGTTCGCCGGAACCCCGGAGGTCCTCTCGGACCGGGACGAGATCCTGGTCGTCGGGACGCTCTCGGACCCCGAGCTCCCGTCCGATGCGACCGCCGAGGTCGCGGCCTCGGCGCGCGTCGCGCGGATCGACGGCTTCCGCGAGGACACCCGCGAACACCGGATGCGGATCGCGCAGGAGGCACAGCATCGGTTCGGCCGGCGCGTCTCCTGGGGCGCGTCCTGCGGCGACGTCCGCAAGCTGTTCACCACGGTGAGCGTGCCGGCGATGACGCGGCTCCGCCTGGACGAGCGCCGGGTTCTCGACACGCTCGTCGAGGGGGGCGTCGCGCGTTCGCGCAGCCACGCGCTCGCGTGGTGCGTGCGTCTGGTCGCGCAGAAGCAGGACGAGTGGCTGAAGGATCTGCGCGAGGCGCTCTCGGACGTGGAGAAGGTGCGGGGCGAGGGCCCCACCTCCTAGCGCGCGCTACTCGGCGCCGAGCCCCATCCGATACAGCTGCCTCCCGTCGTCCTGGTCGACCAGGACGACGGCTAGGACCCCGTTCTCCAGAAGCTCGGGCCAGGACGACCCAATCCAATCCTCGGCCTCGTCGGCGGCGGCGAACCGAGGCGAGCGCCCGATCTCCTCGCCGGCGCCGTCGAGGTAGGCCCAGATGTACATCAAGCCCTGCGGATCCCGATGATCATGTTGACCGCCTTGTTCACCATCACGCGCTCCCCCTCCTCGAGGCCCTCGGGAACGCTCTCCGGCCCCAGGCGAGCCGTCTCGAGCATCCGATCCGGGTAGACGACGGTCACGTCGATATAGCCGACGCCGTGGACGTCCCACGGCTTCACCTCGACGACCACGGCCTCGCTCTCGCCCAGCATGATCCGGCAGGCTAACCGAACCCGTGAAGCGCGGGGCCGTCAGTCCGTCCGTTCCGCCTCCAGGGCCTCGCGTTCCGGGTCGGTGAGTGGTCGCGAGCGCCCGGTCTCCGGGTCTCGGGCCACCACGACCGAACGCGCCTCCGCCGAGATCGTCCCGTCCTGCTTGCGCACCTCCTCGCGCGTCCCGACGCTCGAGCGCCCGATACGGTCCAGGGTGCACCGGACGATCACCGCGTGGTCGTCCTGCGTGAGCTCGGCGCGGAAGTCGATCTCCACGCGCGCAAGGACGAAGTCCCAGGTGGTGCCCGACACCGGCCCGAGGATCGCCTGCACCCACGCGTCCCGCGCCTCCTCGAGGTAGTTCAGGTAGACCGCGTTGTTCACATGGCCGTACGCGTCGACGTCACGCCACCGGATCTCGATGCGCTTCTCCAGCATCAGAGCCGGGACCGTTCCGGGCGGGACGCGGACCTCGGCAGCCCGTGGGGCTCACTCATCGATCCGGTCCACCCCGAGCCCCCGCTCGGCGAGCCAGGCGACGGCCTCCGCGATCCGGTCGTCGTCCCCATCGACCTCCACGATCACCCAGCCCCCTCGTTCCTCGATGTTCGCGCGCCGGATGTTGGTGACCAGCCCGAACTCGGTCGCCAGCTTGTGCAGGATCGGTTCGGACGCGAGGGTTCCGGGGAACGTGAGGTGCAGCGCGCCGTGCCCACGGCCCGATTCTGGCACGGCGGGCGGTGGCGCAGGACCCGGGATACGCCGAGGCCCCGGATGGCTCCGGGGCCTCGGCGTGAGAGAGGGGGCTCCTGCTGGTCGTTCGCCTCGACCGACCATTTGGTTCACCCGTCTCCGGCACCCGGGGGCAGCGAAGCGGCCCCCGAGGAGGGGGCCGCCCCGATGTGCTTCGGACCGGACCTAGAAGTCCATGTCGCCGCCGCCGCCGGGCATGGGCGGGGCCTTGTCCTTCTCTGGCTTCTCGGCCACGACCGCCTCGGTGGTAAGGAACAGGGCCGCGATCGACGCGGCGTTCTGCAGCGCGGAGCGCGTCACCTTGG
>CBRGMI010000044.1:0-11648 GCA_967797495.1 uncultured bacterium | reverse complement strand
CGCCGGTCGGGTGGAACTGGAAGAACTCCATGTCCTCGAGCGGCAGCCCCCGGCGAAACAGCACCGCGGGGCCGTCGCCGGTCAACGTGTGCGCGTTCGAGGAGACCTTGAACATCCGTCCGTACCCGCCCGTCGCGTACAGGACGGCCTTGGAGCGGAACACGTGGATCTCGCCCGTCGCGAGCTCGTACGCGACGACCCCGGCGCACGCGCCCTCGGCCATCAGCTGGTCGAGCACGTAGAACTCGTTGAAGAACCGCACGTTGCGCTTCACGCACTGCTGGTACAGCGTCTGCAGGATCATGTGACCCGTCCGGTCCGCCGCGAAGCACGCGCGCCTGACGGGGGCCTCCCCGTGGTTGCGCGTGTGCCCGCCGAACCGCCGCTGGTCGATCTTGCCCTCCGGCGTTCGGTTGAAGGGCAGCCCCCAGTGCTCCAGCTGATAGATCGCGTCGACGGCCTCCTCGCACATCAGCTGCGCGGCGGGCTGGTCGACCAGGTAGTCGCCGCCCTTGACCGTGTCGAACGCGTGCCACTCGGGGGAGTCCTCCTCGACGTTCGCGAGCGCGGCGCAGACGCCTCCCTGCGCGGTCCCGGTGTGCGAGCGCGTCGGGTACAGCTTCGAGATCACGGCGGTCTTCACCCGGTCCGACGTCTCGATCGCCGCTCGCAGCCCGGCGCCCCCGGCGCCGACGATCACCGCGTCGTACGTGTGGAAGATCGTCATGGGCTCAGACGGTCCCCGGCCACTGGCTGGGGTCGAACGTGAACACGACGACCGTGCCGAGGACGAACAGCGCGAACCCGATCACGAAGAAGGCCATGTCGACGGCGAACCGGACGGCCGGCCACCGGACGTAGTCCTGGACGATGATGCGCAACCCGTTGATCCCGTGGATCAGCGCGAGGACGAGGAGCGCCCAGTCCCAGGTCCGCCAGAACGGGCTCTGCCACCGCGCGGCGACGAACCCGAAGTTGACGCGGTCCACCCCCTCGTCCACCACGTGCATGATCAGGACGTGCCCGACGGCGAGGATCAGCAGCACGAGCCCGCTGATCCGCATGAACAGCCAGGACCACAGCTCGAAGCCGCCGACGGGGCGCTCGCGGCCCCGGATGCCGGGGGACCCGCCGCTTGGGGACGGCGTCGGGCGTTCGGGCGCCTCGACGGACATCAGAAGACCCCCGCGGAGTCCAGGATCCCGTTGCCCATGATGATCGTGATCGGGATCATGCTGAGGACGAAGACGATCGTCGAGGCGAGCGAGATCCCCTTCATGTGGCGTGCGCTCGACGGCCAGAAGTCGAAGACCATGATCTTCACGCCGTTGATCGCGTGGTACAGCACCGCGGCAACCAGCCCGAGCTCGAGCAGCTTGACCACCCAGTTGTGGTACACGGCGACGACGCGGTTGTAGGCCTCCGGACCCCAGCCGACCACGGCCGTGTCCACCACGTGCGCGAACAGGAACAGGATCACGGCTACACCGGTGATGCGGTGCAGCAGCCAGGACCACTGTCCCGGACTGCCCTTGTACAGGGTCCCGACGTCGGACTTCCGCTTCGCCATCAGCCCTCGAACACCTAGCCTAGACGCGGCTCCGCCGAACGCCTGCCCGGAGCCGCGCGGAGTCTACGCCACGCGGAGGGCGACGAACACGCCGTCGCGGGTCGGGACGATCGAGGAGGCGAAGCGCTCGTCCTCCGCGATCATGCGGTTGTGCTCGAGGATCGCGTTCGTGGTCTTCGCGTCCCGCCCGTGGTCGCCCGCCGGGTCGGCGACCGCGCCGGACCACAGCACGTTGTCGCAGAGGTAGAGGCCGCCGACGCGGATCCGTTCGCGAGCGGCTCGCCACGCGTCGGGGTACCCCTGCTTGTCGATGTCGTTGTAGACGACGTCGAACTCGCCCTCGACGGCGCCGAGGTTCTCGACCGCGTCGCCGACGTGCCAGCGGATCGGGTCGACGAGGCCCGCGCGAGCGAGGTAGTCGAGCGCCTTCGGCTCGTTCGCCGGGTCGCCGTCCGTCGCGTGGACCTCGCCGCCGAGGCCCACCGCCCGCGCGAACCAGTACGCCGAGTACCCGAAGCCCGACCCGAGCTCGAACACCCGCCTCGCGCCGACCGAACGCGCGAGCACTTCGACCGCGACCCCGACGAGGCGGCCGATGATCGGGAAGTTGCGCTCCGCGCCCTCGGCCTCCATCTCGAGCAGGACGGGTTCGTCGTAGCGGGTGAGCAGCGAGCGCATGTACTCCTCGACGCGCGGATCGACGATGTCCACGCTCCCGATGCTACCGGCTACCCTGAATCCGCGATGAGCGACGTCGGACCACGGTCGACGGACTCCGGGATCGGCCTCGAGCCCGTCTACGAGCCGGACGATCTCGGCGCTTTCGACCCCGAACGGGACCTCGGCGTCCCCGGCGAACCGCCGTTCACCCGCGGCGTGTACCCATCGATGTACCTCGGCCGCCTGTGGACGATGCGCCAGTACGCCGGGATGGCCACGGCCGACGAGACCAACCGGCGCTTCCGATACCTGCTCGATCACGGGCAGACGGGGCTCTCGGTCGCGTTCGACCTGCCGACGCAGATGGGATTGGACTCGGACCACCCTCGGGCCGAGGGCGAGGTGGGAAAGACCGGCGTCGCGATCGACTCGATCGAGGACATGGGCCGGTTGCTGGACGGGATCCCGCTCGACGCGGTCTCGACGTCGATGACGATCAACGCCACCGCGCCGATCCTGCTCCTGCTGTACGAGCTGGTGGCCGAAGAGCGAGGGATCGCGGCGTCGGCGCTGAACGGGACGGTGCAGAACGACCTGCTGAAGGAGTACGCCGCTCGCGGGACGTACATCTACCCGCCGAGGCCCTCGATGCGCCTGACCACCGATCTGTTCGCGTACTGCGGCCGGACGATCCCACGGTGGAACACGATCTCGGTGAGCGGCTACCACATGCGCGAGGCGGGCGCGACCGCGGTGCAGGAGATCGCCTTCACGCTCGCGGACGGCATCGCCTATGTCCAGGCGGCGATCGACGCGGGGCTGGAGGTGGACGGGTTCGCGCCACGGGTCTCGTTCTTCTTCGCGTGCCACATGAACTTCTTCGAGGAGATCGCCAAGTTCCGGGCCGCCCGCCGGATGTGGGCGACGATCATGGCCGAGCGGTTCGGCGCGAAGGACCCGCGGAGCCTGATGCTGCGGTTCCACACGCAGACGGGCGGCGCGACGCTCACCGCCCAGCAGCCGCGGAACAACATCGTGCGCACCGCGCTGGAGGCGCTCGCGGCAGTCCTCGGCGGGACGCAATCGCTGCACACGAACTCGTTCGACGAGGCCCTCGCCCTGCCGACCGAGCAGGCCGCGAAGATCGCCCTTCGGACCCAGCAGGTGATCGGGCAGGAGACCGGGGTGACGCACACCGTGGATCCCCTCGGGGGGTCGTACTACCTCGAGTCGCTCACGCACGAGGTCGAGGCCCGCGCGTGGGGCTACGTGGAGCGCATCGACGCGATGGGAGGCGCGGTCGAGGCGATCGAGGCCGGGTTCTACCAGGACGAGATCGCCGAGGCCGCGTTCCGGATCCAGCAAGGGATCGAGTCCGGCGAACGCGTGGTCGTCGGCGTGAACGAGTTCGAGGATCCGGAGGAGCAACCGGTCCGGATCCAAACGATCGGCCAGGAGGAGGTCGCGGGGCAGGTCGAGCGCCTCCGAGCGCTCCGAGCCTCGCGCGATCAGGGTGCGGTGGACCGGGCGCTCGAGGAGGTCGAGACGGCGGCCCGCGGCACCGCCAACCTGCTCCCACCCATGAAGCTCGCCCTGCGCGCGCGGGCGACGCTCGGCGAGGTCTCCGACGTGCTCCGCGGCGTGTTCGGCGAGTACCAGCCTCGCTAGCGGCCCGAGACTCCTGTCCGCGGCTTCCTCACTCGGTCGTAAGCTCGAGGATCGCGTGCACGATCGCCGCGGCGCCGGCGACCGCGAGGACGAGCGCGAGCCATCGCAGGCGATGGCCGCGGGCCGCCGCGACGGCCGCGAGCACGCAGCCGAGGCCGACCGCGAGCTCGGTGACGTAGGTGAGGGACTGGCCCATCGCGGTGCAGGGTAGGCTCTGCCGCCATGGACATCTCGATCATCGGCGGGACCGGCGACGAGGGGTTCGGCCTCACGCTCCGGCTCGCCAGGGCGGGCAACCGGGTGACGATCGGCTCGCGGATCGCCGAGAAGGGTTCGGCCGTCGCAGACACGGCCCGCGAGATGCTCGGCGGCGGCGCGAACGTCGACGGCGCGGCCAACGAGGAGGCGGCGACCGCGGACGTCGTCATCGTGACTGTGCCGTTCGGCGGCCAGGCCGAGATCTACCGCTCGATCAAGGATCACGTGAAGGCGGACGCGATCGTCGTCGACTGCACGAGTCCGCTCGCGACAGCGGTGGGCGGGCGGGCGTGGCAGGTGGTCCGGCCGTGGCACGGCTCGGCCGCCGAGCAGGCCAAGGCCATCCTGGAGCAGGTGCACCCCGTTCGGATGGTGGGCGCGTTCCACACGATCTCGGGGGAGGCGCTGCAGAACCTCGAGCACGAGATGGAAAGCGACGTCCTGGTCTGCGGGACCGATACGGAGGCGAAGGCTGTCGTCGGCGGCTTGGTCGACCAGATTCCCAAGCTACGCTGGGTGGACGCCGGCGACCTCACGCAAGCGCGGACGCTCGAGCCGCTCACCGCGCTGCTGATCTCGATCAATCGTTCGTACAAGATCCGCGATGCGTCGTTCCGGATCACCGGGCGCGATGCATGGGGCCTCCCCGGGGCCTAGCACTCGGACCGCCCCCGACGGCGAGCCGGTGGGTCAGTCCAGCTCGACGAGCGGGTCCCCGGGCTGGACGTTCTGCCCCGCCTGCACCGGGATCTCGGTGACGACGCCCTCGCGCGGGGCCGGGATCGCGTTCTCCATCTTCATCGCCTCGAGGATGCAGACGACGTCGCCCGCCTGGATCTCCTGACCCGGCTCGACGAGCACCCGCAGGATCGTGCCCTGCATCGGCGCAGCGATGACGCTGTGCACGTGGTCGCCCCCGTGGGCGGAGTGACGCGAGGGCACCTTGGGGGCGGTGTCGCGCCGCTGGTCGAAGATCCGAACGGGCACCCGGCGCCCGTCCACCTCGAGCAGGAGCTCGGCCGGGACCGGCTGCCGGGTGTCGGACGGCGGGGGAGCCGGCGTGCCGGCCTCGGGGAGCTCGGCGTCGCGGAGCGCCTTCTCGAGCCACGTCGTCGAGTGCGTCGACTTGGAGAACGCGCGCGTGCCGAGGATCCACCGGAGCAGCGGGATCGTCGTCGGGACGCCCTCGACGTGGAACTCGGACAGCGCGCGATCCATCCGCGCGATCGACCGGACGCGGTTCTCCGCCGAGACGATGACCTTGGCGAACATCGAGTCGTAGTCGGCCGGGATCTCGCGCCCCCCGCGCACGGCCGAGTCCACCCTCACGAACGGCCCGGACGGCTCGCGATACGCGGTGACGCGGCCCGGCCCCGGCAGGAAATTGCGGGCCGGGTCCTCCGCGTTGATCCGGCACTGGATCGCGTGTCCCGTCGGCCTCACGTCCGAGAGGTCGAGCTTCTCGCCGAGCGCGACGCGGATCTGGAGGGCCACCAGGTCGAGGCCGGTCGCCATCTCGGTCACCGTGTGCTCGACCTGCAGCCGCGTGTTCATCTCCAGGAAGTAGAAGCTCCCCTCCTCGTCGAGGATGCATTCGACGGTTCCGGCGTTCACGTAGCCGGCCTCCTTCGCGAGCGCCATCGCGGCCTCGCCGATCCGCGACCGCAGGTCGGCGTCGACCACCGGGGAAGGCGTCTCCTCGATCAGCTTCTGGTGGCGTCGCTGGACCGAGCAGTCGCGTTCGCCGAGGAAGAACACGTTCCCTCTGGTGTCCGCGAACACCTGCGCCTCGACGTGGTGCGCGCGGTCGATGTACCGCTCGAGGAACACCTCCGGGCGGCCGAAATACGCCTGCGCCTCCCGCGTCGCTCGGGCGAGGGCGCTCTCGAGCTCCTCGGGCTTTCGCACGACCTGCATGCCCTTGCCCCCGCCGCCGAACGCGGCCTTGACGAGGACGGGGAACCCGATCCGTTCGGCCTCGGCCGGCGCCTGGTCGGGCGTGACCGGTTCGGGCGTGCCGGGGACGATCGGTACACCGACGCGGTCGGCCGCCCGACGAGCGGCCGCCTTGTCGCCCATCATCTCGATCGCCTCGGCGGGGGGTCCGATGAACGTGAAGCCGGAGTCCGCGACCGCGCTCGCGAAGTGCGCCCGCTCGGACAGGAACCCGTAGCCCGGGTGGATCATCGTCGCCTTCGCCCGCGATGCCGCTTCCAGGATCGCGCCGATCGACAGGTAGGAGTCGGCGGCCAGCGCGGGGCCGATCCGGTGGGCCTGGTCGGCCATCTCGACGTGCAGCGCGTCGCGGTCGGCGTCGCTGTAGACGGCGATCGATGTATAGCCGAGCTCTCGGACCGTTCGGATGATGCGGACCGCGATCTCGCCGCGGTTCGCGATCAGGATCCGAGGTTTCGCCACGCGCTCCGCTCCGTCATGCTTGCTCGATCGGACCGTCGCACTCCGATGGTCCGCGGAACCGGTACCCACGGAACAATCGGGTACCCCCGAACGGGAGTCAATCGTCTGGTGCTGTCCGAAGACGCCCTGGTCCGGGCGCTCGAACGCGTGGGTCTGCGTGCACCCGTGCGGTTCAACGAGGTTACTGCCTCGACCCAGGCGACGGCCCTCGAGCTGGCGGCCGCAGGCACGTCAGAGTGGACCCTCGTCGCTGCCGGCCATCAGACCGAGGGCCGTGGCCGGCTCGGGCGCATGTGGGTCGACCTGCCCGGCCGGGCGCTCATGTTCTCGTTCGTGCTGCGACCGGAGCTCGATCCCGCATCGGGGGGGCTGCTCACGCTCCTCGCGGGAACCGCGATGGCGCAGGCATGCTTCGAGCTCGCCGATCAGCGCGCCGGATGCAAGTGGCCGAACGACCTCCTGGTGGCCGGTCGCAAGTCCGGAGGGATCCTGGCGGAGTCCCGCCTCGTCGGCGACCGGTTCGAGTACGTCGTGATCGGCATCGGCGTGAACCTCGGCGCCCCGCCGTCGGACGTTCCCGAGGCCGGAGCCGTCGAGGCCGAGGGCGACGAGCTGCTCGGGACGTTCCTGGCCGCGTTCGTCCGCGGGTACGAGCCCGCGCACCCGGCGTTCGCGGGGAGCGTGATCGCCGCTTACCGGCAGGTGTGCGCCACGCTGGGGACCCGTGTGCGGGCCACGACGACGGCCGGGGCGATCGTCGAGGGGGAGGCCGTGGACCTGGACGAACGCGGCGGCCTGCTCGTGCGAACGACGGGGGGCGACGAGGTCGTGCGGTTCGGGGAGGTCGAGCACCTGGAGTAGGATGCGCTCGTGCCGTTCCCCCGCAGGCTCCTGATCGAGAACGAGCAGTTGGTCCTCGAGCTGCGGCCGCACTGGATCGCCCTGGTGATGCCGGCGATCGTCACGATCCTCGTGATCGTCGGGTGGTCCCTCGCGGTGTCGTACGGCCCCGACAGCGGCACCGGCCGCGATGTCACGTTTTGGGGCGCGACCGCGATCGCGATCCTCGTCCTGATCTGGTTCCCGTTGCGCAGATTCGTGGCGTGGGCGACGTCGTACTTCGTCGTGACGTCCGACCGGGTCATCCATCGCGAGGGGTGGATCGCGAAGCGCTCGATGGAGATCCCGCTCGAGGCGATCAACGATGTGCGCTTCCACCAGGGGGTGTTCGAGCGGATGATCGGCGCCGGCGACCTCATCATCAGCTCGGCCAGCGAGTTCGGACGCGAGGTGTTCGGCGACATCCGCAACCCCGAGCACGTCCAGAGGACGATCTACCAGCAGGGCGAGCTCAACAAGGACCGGATGTACCGAGGGGTCGGGCGCGACTCGGCACCCGCGGTGCCGGCCCCCCCGGTCACATCGGGTGGGACGACGCCCGCCGTGCCGCCGGCCTCAGCTTCCACCACGGGCGAGCTCGAGCGCCTGGCCGAGCTGCGGAACAAGGGCGTGCTCACGGAGGACGAGTTCCAGAGCCAGAAGAGGAAGATCCTCGGGGGGTAGACTCGGGGATCCGTTCGACAGCGAGACGACGGCATGGACACGCTGAACCGATCGATAGCGCGGACACCACCGGCCACGAAGATCGAGCTCGTGGGGTACGTCCTCGTGGCCGTCGGCTACGTCGTGATCACGCTCGGGATCCTCGAGATCGGCGGCCTGTTCAACATCGGGATCGGGTTCGCCGTCGCGTGGGCGGGCTGCGTGCTGATGTTCCTCGGCGAGGAGCGTCGCGAGTTCGACGAGGAGGCCGAGTTCCGCAGGGAGCTCGAAGAGCTCTGAGGCTCCCGCTCCGGCGAGCGGGGTCGGCGGCCCGGATGGGACAATCGCCTCCGTGGAGCCGAGGGTCGCCGTGGTCGGCGTGGGACACGCGGGGTTCGCGCCCCTCACCGCCGGGGTCTCCTACAAGGAGCTGATGTTCGAGGCGGCGCAGCGCGCCTACCACGACGCCGGCGTGGATCCCCGGACCGAGATCGACTCGTTCGTCTGCTGCTCGGAGGACTTCCTCGAGGGCACGTCGATCTTCGACGAGTACGTGCCCGACCAGCTCGGCGCGATGCAGCGGCCGGTCCACACGGTCGCCGCGGACGGGCTGTTCGGCGTGGCGACGGGGATGATGCTGATCCGCTCGGGCCTCGCGTCGATCGTCGCCGTCGAGGCGCACAGCAAGGTCTCGGACGTCCGAACGCTCGGCGCGATCGAGGCGTTCGCGCTCGACCCGGTGCTGAACCGCCCGCTGCGCTTCCCGACGCTCGCGATCGCCGGGCTCGACATGAACGCGTTCCTCGAACGTACCGGGCTGTCCGAGGAGCACTGCTCGATCGTCGCCGCCAAGAACCGCTCGAACGCGCTCGACAACCCGCGGGCCGCCTATCCGGCCGACGTCACCGCCGACGACGTTGACGACTCGAGCCCCGTCGCATGGCCGCTGAAGGCGCTCGAGGTCGCCGAACGCGCCGACGGCTGCATCGTGGTCGTGCTCGCCGCCGAGGACCGCGCGCGCGAGCTCACCGAGGGGCCGGTGTGGCTGCTCGGGGCCGGCTGGTCCTCGGGGAGCCCGTCCCTGGAGAGCCGGACGTGGGGCGAGACCGAGCCGGTGACCAGGGCCGCCGAGTCCGCGTACCGCCGGGCCGAGATCGACGACCCGCAGGAGGAGATCGACCTGGTCGAGGTGGACGACACCTTCGCCTACAAGGAGCTCCTGCACCTGGAGGCGCTCGGGCTGGGCGAGGCCCCGGAGCTCGGGCAGCTGGTCGAGGAGGGCGAGCTCGAGCCGGGGGGCGACCTCCCGGTGAACGTCTCGGGCGGCTCGCTGGGGCAGGGGAACCTGTTCGAGGCGAACGGCCTCGTTCGGCTGCTGGAATGCGTCGAGCAGCTCCGCGGGGAGGCCGGCGAACGCCAGGTCGACGAGGCGTACGTGGCGGTCGCGCAGTCCGCTCGCAGCGCGCCGTCCACCTCGGCCGCGGTCCTGGTGCTCGCGAACGACGAGGGGGCAGGCGGATGAAGCTCGGGGCCCTCGACCACGTCTGGTTCTGGGTGACCGACATGGATCGGTCGGTGCGCTTCTACGAGGAGCAGCTCGGGCTCGGGCTGCGGGTCCGGCACGGCGACGAATGGGCCGAGCTCGAGGCCGGCGCGATCCACATCGGGCTCCACGGCGCGCGCGGGGAGGGCAACATCCCGCATGGTGGCACCGCCGTGTTCCGCGTCGACGACCTCGAACTCGCGAAGACGGCGCTCGAGCAGCGCGGCGTGGCCTTCCACGAGCACCTCGGCGAGGTGCCGGGCATCGCGCGCTACGCATCGTTCGACGACCCCGACGGCAACTCCATGCAGCTGATCGAGTACGTCCCGGGAGAGGGCTAGATGGACCGGCGGGTCGCGGTCGTGGGCGCGGGGATGACGAGATTCGTCCGGCGCGCGCGGGAGACCGGCAAGGAGCTCGCGTGGGAGGCCTCCCGCGAGGCGCTCGCGTCCTGCGAGCTCCCGCTCGATCGGATCGACGCCGTGTGCCTGACCAGCGCCCCCGACGCGTTCGACGGCGTGCACATGAAGGGGGAGTACCTGTCGGACGGGGCGGGTGCGTTCGGCCGGCCCTTCATCCGGACGTACGTGGGTGGGGGCAGCGGCGTGTTCACGGCGATCCAGGCGTATTACACGGTCGCGAGCGGGATGGCCGACGTCGTGCTCGCCGTGGCCGAGGAGAAGATGTCTTCGACACAACCGCACCCGCAGGGCGCGTTCCTCACGATCTTCGACAACATTCTCGAGCGCCCGCTCGGCCCGAACCTCCTGTGGATCTTCGCGCTCGAGATGAACCGCTACATGACCGTGCACGGCATCGACAAGCGAGACATCGCAGCCGTCGCTGTGAAGAACAAGCGGAACGCGGCCGACCACCCTGCGGCGCTCCTCGGCCAGGCCGACATCACGATCGAAGACGTGCTCGCCTCCGAGACGCTCGCATGGCCTGTGCAGCGGCTGGACGTCTCGCCGATCAGCGACGGCGCCGTCGCGATCGTGGTGGCGAGCGAGGAGGCCGCGAAGCAGATCACGAGCGACCCGGTCTGGATCCAGGGCGTCGGGTGGAACCTCGATACCGCGTACTGGACCAACCGCGACCTCGTGTTCCCCGAGTACGTCGCGAACGCCGCCCGCATGGCCTACGGGATGGCCGGCGTGACCGAGCCGCGCAAGCAGATCCACGTCGCCGAGCCCTACGACCCCTTCGACTACAAGGAGCTGCACCACCTCGAGGGCCTGCTGCTGTTCGACAGGGGCAAGGCGCCCGAGGCGGCCCGCGACGGCGTCCTCGACCGCAAGGGCGACCTGCCCTCGTGCCCGAGCGGCGGCCTCCTCGGCGTCGGCAACCCGATCGCGGCGGCCGGCCTCATGAAGATTGCCGAGCTCTTCTGGCAGCTTCGAGGCGAGGCGGGAGCCCGCCAGGTCCCGGGCTCACCCGAACGAGGCGTCGCCCAGGCGTGGGGCGACCTCATGCAGGTCGGGACGGTCGTGGTGATGGGGCGCGAGGGCGGCCCGCCGACGACGGCGACGCAACTCGAGACGCCGCCCGCCGCGACGCCGGCGACGTCGCTCTCGGACGCCGAGTTCCGTTCGGCCACGGGCGCCGTCGAGGACGAGATCGGCGCACGCTACGCCTGGGATGCGGGCGTCGCGATCGGCCGGTTCCTCGACGGGCTCCGCGAGGGGAGGATCCTGGGCCGAGAGTGCCGCGTGTGCCATCGGGTGCTCGTGCCGCCCCGGATGTTCTGCGAGCGCGACTTCCGCGGCACCGACGCCTGGGTGCAGGTCGAGAACACCGGCATCGTGCAGACGTTCTCGATCTGCAACGTGCGGTGGGACATGCAGCCCCTCGACGAGCCCGAGCTCCCCGCGGTGATCGCGATCGACGGCTCGGACGGCGGGTTCCTGCACACGCTCGGCGAGGTCGAGCCCGACGATGTCACGATCGGGATGAAGGTGGAGGCCGTGTGGAAGCCGGTGGGCGAACGCA
>CBRGMI010000043.1:0-11650 GCA_967797495.1 uncultured bacterium | reverse complement strand
CGCTCGTCTGGATCGCGGTCGCGACGCTCTCCCAGGGGGTGTGCAGGAAGTTCCCCCCGAGCGCGTCCTGCGGCGCGAAGGCGATCGCGTGCAGGAACCCGTCCAGCCGTCCCCACCGGGACCCGATCTCGGCCGAGACCGACTCGATGTGCGCGGGATCGTTCGCGTCCATCTCCAGGACATCGACGGGGTCCGGGAGCCGTCGCGCCGACTTCTCCGTCAGCCCCATCGCGCGCCCGAACGAGGTCAGGATGATCTCCGCCCCCTGCTCCTGCAGGGCACGCGCGGCCGCGTACGCGATCGACTCGCGCGTCAGCACGCCGGTCACGAGCAGCTTCTTGCCGTCGAGCAGCATCGGGATCCTCTCGGTCGCCCCGCATGCTATTGAAAGGGCCGTGGATCTCAAAGCCGCCGCCAAGGTGGACCTGCATCGGCATCTCGAGGGCGCGATCCGGTTGTCGACGATGCTCGATCTGTACCGGGGATCGGGTCATCCGCTGCCGCAGGCGACGGAGGCCGATCTCTCCGAGCAGGCGCAGGTGGTGCGGCCAATGGGTTCGCTCGAGGAGGTGCTGTCCCGGTTCGCCCTCGCGCAGGGCGCGTTCGTCGACGAGGCCGCGGCAGAGCGGATCGCGTTCGAGGCGGTCGAGGACCTTGCCGCGGACAACGTTCGGCTCGCCGAGCTGCGGTTCTCGCCCGAGTTCCTGTGCGAGCCGCACGGGTTGGACTGGGACGGCGCGATGGCCGCGATCGTCCGCGGGGCAGAACGCGCCGGCCGTGCCTTCGATGTCGCCGTGGGGCTCATCGCGATCGCGAGCCGCAACTACGGGATCGGGTCGGCGGAGCGAACGGCCGCGTTCGCGCTCCGTCACCGCGACCACTTGGTGGCGTTCGACCTGGCCGGGGACGAGCAGGCCTATCCCCCGTCGCTGTACGTCGACGTCGTGGCCGAGCTCGCCGGCTCGGGACTCGGGCTCACGACGCACTACGGTGAGTCCGGCGGGCCGGCCTTCCCACGCGAGGCGGTCGAGGTGCTCGGCTCGATGCGCCTTGGTCACGGGGTCAGCGTGGCTGCCGACCCCGAGGTGACGGCGCTCATCCGCGAACGTGGGGTGACGCTGGAGATGTGCCCGACCTCGAATCGCCGGACGCACGCCGTGGCCGATCTCGTCGACCATCCGGCTCGCCGGCTGCTCGACCAGGACGTCTCGGTGACGATCAACACGGACAACCCGGGGCTGTTCGCGATCGACCTGACCGGCGAGCTCGAGGTCTGCGTCGACGTGCTCGGGTTCTCCGACGACGACCTCCGCCGCGTGACCGCGAACGCGCTCGATGCGAGCTTCGTCGGCGAGGCGGCCACGGCCGACGTTCGCGAACGGCACTTCGGCTGGGTGGACGCGTAGACCTCAGCGAAGCGCGCTGAGCGCCTTCCACTGGTCGACCGTGATGCCGGGGAACGTGTAGTAGCTCGCGCCGATCACATCCTGCTCCAGGATGGTTTGGACGAACCCCTCCGTCTCGGGTCCGGTTGCGTCGAACGAGATCCCGCCGACCACGTGGATCGGGACACTCAGCCCGGAGGTCTGCTGGCGGATGATCTGGACGCTCTGCGACGTGTACCAGGCCGCGGCCCGCGGTCCCTCGACCCGGTACGTGTAGTACGTCATCGGAAGGAACACGTCGTAGGTCTCGGCGAGCTGGCGCCACGGGAAGCCTGGCCAGAAATGGGGATCGGTCCGGACCAGGCGGTCGGGCGAGGTCACGATCGCGCCCAGCGGATACTCGGGGCCCGCCGCACGCCTGATGGCCGCCGACATGCGGAGCAGCCGTGCCGTGCGGAGGCTCGGCCGGCGAACCTCCGCCGACTCGATGTCGAGCGCGAACGAGTCGAACCCGTTGCCGCCGCGGGTCTCGAACCGGATCGTCCGGACGGCCCGGTGCAGGTCGAGCCGGAGGTCGCGGAACCCCGGCAGGTACCACGCCACCACCTCGAGACGCCGTCGGTGCGCGGCGTCCACGATCGCCCGCACGCCCTCCGGGTGCACGAACGGCCGGTGTCGGTGGTAGTTGGAGCTCTGGAGATAGATCGTCCGGATGCCGTGCGCGGCCATGGACCGGACGGCACGCACCGGGTGCTCCCAGACGTCCGTGTCGTAGATGTCGATCCAGGTGCCGAGCCCCTCGTACGGCCCCGTGGCCGGGGGTGACGCCGTGAACCCGGAACCGGACCCGTCCGACCCAGGCGCCCCGGCCCCGGAGGAGGAGCCTCGGGCGGCCCCCCGCGCCGGCTCGAGCGACCGACTCGTCGACCGATCGAGCGACCCGGGCCGCCTCCCCGCCGACCCGACGACCTCGGACGAACCCATGCACGCCGCGAGCCCCGCCAGACAGAGCAGCGCGCACGCGCGCACGAGCATCGACCTCATGCACCATCCCCCTGGGCCGGTTCCGAAGAACAGAGAACGTCCGGATCGCCCCAGGGTTCTGTTCGATCGGGTGCGGTTCGAAAAAATGGGTCGGGCTCGGTTCGGATCGCCGGATGGTGGTGGGCGCGCCCGCTAGGATGAGCGCTCTTCGGAGCACCTTGGGGGGCGTAGGCACGATGGGAGACGACGGCACCGCGGCGGACCGGCTGCTCGAACGCTATTGGGAGGGGCTGCTCGAGGTCGAGCCGCTGCTCGGTACGGCGATCGGCGACGAGCGCTTCGACGACCGGCTCCCCGACCCCGGACCCGACGGTCGCGCCGAGCGCGAGCGCCTGCACCGCGGCGCGCTCGAGGAGCTCGGGCTGCTCGAGGTCGACGAGCTCGACGAGGACCGGCGGGTGAGCCTCGACATCCTCGAGGCGATCGCGAGCCGCGATCTCGCCGTTCTCGAGCACCGGTTCGACCGGCTGAGCGCGGTGAGCCACCTCTGGGGTCCCGCGGGCCTGGCAGGCGAGCTCGCGTCGCTCCAGCGCGCCGACACGCCCGAACGCATGGAACGCTACGAGGCCCGGATCGCGGCGACCCCGGCCTTCTACGACGCCGAGCTCGAGATCATGCGCGAGGGGATCGCCGACGGGGTCACGGCCCCGAGGATCGTCGCCGAACGGGCGCTCGCGCAGACCGAGCGGCTGATCGAGGCGGGCGCCGAGAACTCACCCGTCCTCGCGCCCGTCCCCGCCGAGGACGCCGACGGGCGTGCGCGGCTGGCCGCGGCGGTCGCGGACCACCTCCTGCCGGCGCTCGAGCGGTACGGCCAAGGCATCCGCGACTACCTGCCGAACGCGACCGAAACGATCGGCCTGCGGGACCTCCCGGGCGGCGAGGCGATGTACGCGGCCCAGATCCTGTCGTGGACGACGCTCGAGCTCGACGCTCGCGAGGTCCACGAGCTCGGCACCGCCGACCTGGAGAAGATCCAGTACGAACGCGCGCGCGCGGCCGCGATCCTCGGCCACCCCGACGCCGCCACCGCCGAGGCCGCGATCGCAGGCGATTCGGCGTTCCGCTTCGGGTCGCCGGAGGAGCTCAAGGCGACCGCGGAGGAGCAGGTCCGGCGGAGCTGGGACCTGGCGCCCACGTGGTTCGGCAGGGTCCCGAGCGCCAACTGCGATGTCCGCCTCGTCGAGGAGTTCCGAGAGGCCGACATGCCGTTCGCGTTCTACAACCAGCCCACCGAGGACGGATCCCGGCCCGGCGTGTACTACGTGAACGGGTTCGACCTGGCCCGCAAGCCGAAGCATCAGCTCGCCCCGACCACGTACCACGAGGCCAACCCGGGCCACCACTTCCAGGTCGCCCTCGAGCAGGAGATGGATGGCCGGCCGGCGCTGCGTCGGTTCGGCGGGTTCCTGGCCGGGAGCGCGTTCACCGAGGGATGGGGCCTGTACAGCGAGCGGTTGGCCGACGAGATGGGTCTGTACCTGGACGAGGCGGAACGGCTGGGCATGCTCGACCTGCAGGGGATGCGGGCGGCCCGCCTGGTCGTGGACACGGGCATCCACGCGCTCGGGTGGACGAGGGAGCGCGCGATCGAGACGCTCGAGGGAGCCGGGCTGCCCACCGTCGAGGCCACGATCGAGACCGATCGTTACATCACGATGCCCGGGCAGGCGCTCTCGTACAAGATCGGGCAGTTCGAGATCGAACGGCAGCGCGCGGCCGCGTCGGAGCGCGAGGGCGCCGAGTTCTCGCTTCGCGCGTTCCACGACCGGCTGCTCGCGCTCGGATCGCTCCCGCTCACGGCCCTGCGCCGCGAGCTCGCTCCGTAGCCCGTCGAAGGACCTACGCCCGGCGGCGAACACTATGGCCCGGCGGCCCGTGAGGCCGAACCGGCGCGCTCCCGATACCTACGGTGTCGAAAGGAGCGTGTCCATGCGCAACGTGACGAGAGGGGTCGTCGTGGGGGCGATCGTCCTGATGGTGATCGGCGGCTCCGTCCCCGCCTCCGCGAAGGCTCCCCTGAAGGAGGTCTTCACGGACGAGGGGTGGTTCACGTTGCCCGACATCTCGTGCGACGGGTTCACGCTCACCGAGACCATGGACTCCGAGGCGATCACGGTGACCACGTTCATCAACAGGGCGGGCGAGCCGATCGAGATCGCGACCCGTGCTAACTTCTTCGGGACGATCACGAACACGGTGAGCGGCCACACGTTCCGCGATCACGCGTCGTTCACCGAGACCGTGAACGTCCCCGAGGGCACCACCACGGTCAGCGGGATCAGCTACCACTACATCGTGGGCGGCATGGGCCAGGTGTTCGCCGAGGTCGGCCACAAGATCAGCGTGACCGAGACCGGCGAGGTGATGTTCCAGGGCGGTCAGAACGACCTCGCGTCGGACCCTGACCTGTTGAGCCTCTGCGACAGCATGACGTAACGGCTCCGAGCGACGACGACGTTCCGAGAGGGCGGGCCCAAGGTGCGCCCTCCGTTCGTTTGACGGCCGCGGACCGGATGCGGGACGCTGCGTCGTCCCGACGCGAGGACCGACCAGGTGACCCACGACATGGACCGGACGCGCCTGCGCGACCTCATGCGGCGCGAGCTCGACCGCTTCGAGCAGGACCACCCGCGCTCGCGTGAGCTGTTCGAGCGGGCCAAGGCCAACCTCCTGGCGGGGGTCCCGATGCCGTGGATGAGCGAGTGGGCCGGCCCGTACCCCGTCTTCGTGGCCGAGGCCCGCGGGGCCAGGTTCATCGACGTCGACGGCCGCGAGTACGTCGACCTCTGCCTGGGCGACACGGGGTCGATGACCGGCCACGGCCCGAAGGAGGCGGTCGATGCGATCGCCGAGCAGGCGGCCAAGGGCATCACCCTCATGCTGCCGACCGAGGACGCGGCGTGGGTGGGCGGCGAGCTGCAGCGCCGCTTCGGCCTGCCCTTCTGGCAGTTCTGTTTGACCGCCACCGACGCGAACCGGTTCACGATCCGGCTGGCGCGGGCGATCACCGCCCGGCCGAAGATCCTGGTCTTCAACTACTGCTACCACGGCTCGGTGGACGAGACGATCGTGACGATCGAGGACGGCGTGCCGGGCGCCCGCGTCGGGAACGTCGGAGCGCCCATCGACCCGACCGAGACCACGAGGGTGGTCGAGTTCAACGACGTGGACGCGCTCGAGGCGGCGCTCGCGCACGAGGACGTGGCCTGCGTGCTCGCCGAACCGGCGCTCACGAACATCGGGATCGTCCTGCCCGAGCCGGGGTTCCACGACGCGCTCCGAACGCTGACGCGCGAACACGGCACGTATCTCGTGATCGACGAGACCCACACGATCTGCGCCGGGCCCGGCGGCGCGACGCGGGCATGGGGGCTCGACCCCGACTTCCTCACGGTCGGCAAGCCGCTCGCGAGCGGGGTGCCCGCGGCGTGCTACGGGATGAGCGGCGAGGTCGCCGAACGCACCGACGCCTTCATGCGCTCGCTCCCCACGACCGACGTGGGGGGGATCGGCGGGACGCTTTCGGGCAACGCGCTCTCGCTGGCCGCGATGCGGGCCACGCTCGAACACGTCCTGACCGACTCGGCGTTCGAGCGGATGATCGCGCTGGGCGAGCGGTGGGCCGACGGCGTCTCGGCGGCGATCAGCAAGCACGACCTGCCGTGGGAGGTGCAGCGGATCGGGTGCCGGGCCGAGTACTGGTTCACGCCGACGCCGCCGCGGACCGGGGGCGATGCCGCGGCCGCCGACGACCACGAGCTCGCGAGGTTCACGCACCTGTACGCGCTCAACCGCGGCGTCCTGCTCACGCCGTTCCACAACATGGCCCTGATGTCCCCCGCGACCACCGAGGCCGAGGTCGACGCCCACTCGACCGTGTTCGACGAGATGGCGGCCGAGCTGACCGGCTGAGCCGTCCATCGCGGTCACCGACGGGGCAAGCTTAGGCAAGCGCCGCGCGAGCTCGCCGTCGTACGCTCGGCCCATGCCGGACGCGATCGGACGGCTCCACTGGATCGTGATCGACACCGTCGATCCCGCGAGGATCGCGCCGTTCTGGTGCGCGCTCCTCGGCGTCCAGGAACGGGGGTGGTTCGGCGACGACTACCTGATGCTGACGGCCGATGGGGGCGCGCCGCCGGTCGCGTTCCAGCGGGTGCCGGAGGCCAAGTCGGTCAAGAACCGGCTCCACGTCGACCTCGCGGTCGACGACCTCGACGACGCCTTCGCGAAGATCGTCGCGCTCGGCGGTTCGGCCGTCTCGGACATCCTGGAGATGTCCGGCGGCTACCGCTGGCGCGTGATGGGCGACCCGGAGGGCAACGAGTTCTGCATCGTCCCAAGGGACGAGGACTGAGCCGCGCTCACGCCCGACCGGCGCGCAGCACCTGCCGGATCCGAACGCGGCCGGGCCGCAACAGCGCGCGGGAGTAGATCGTCGTCGCGATCGGGATCACCGCCGCGGTCGAGCCCACCGAGATCGCGACCGAGGCCACCACCTCCCACGTGGAAGCCTCCCCCAGGGCGATCCGGGTCGGCATCACGAGCGGGGAGGAGAACGGCAGGAGCGACGCGACGGTCGCCAGCGTCGAATCAGGGTTGCTCGTCGCGCTCAGCCCGATGAAGAACGAGCCCAGGATCAGGATCGTGAGCGGCGTCATCGTCGTCTGGAGGTCCTCCTGCCGCGTGACGATCGATCCCGCGACCGCGAACAGGCTCGCGTAGAAGAAGAAACCGAGGACGAACCACGCCAGCACGAGCCCGATCGTCGCGACCGCGCCCGAGGGGAAGTCGAGCGAGCCCACCGAGGCCGACGCGAACAGGCCCACCAGCCCGATCAGCAGGAGCTGCCCGAGCCCCAGGAGCCCGATCCCGAGGACCTTGCCGCGCAGCAGGTGCGACGGACGCAACGTCGCGAGCAGCACCTCCACCACCCGCGAGGACTTCTCCTCGACCACGCCGGCCGCGACCCAGTAGCCGTACGCGAACAGCTGCCCGTACAGCAGGAGCACGCCGACGAACACCACGGTCGCGGTCTCGCGGCTGCGGTCGTCCACCGGCTCGAGCGCGTGGACGGGGAGCGGTGCCTGCAGGAGCGCGGTGTCGACCTCGTCGGGCGTGAGCCCCGCCGTGATGAGCGCGCGGCGGGAGCGCTGCCGGACCGAGACGGCCTGGATCAGCCCGACGAGCTGGTCGGGTGGCGCGGCGCGCACGACGATCTGGGCGGCGTCGACGAGCGCCGCATCGGTCTCGCCGGCGTCGACGGCGCGGCGCGCCTCGGCCTGGTCCGCGAGCTCGCGCACGGTGACCTCGATGCCAAGGGCGTCGGCCGCCGCGCGCACCTCGCGCCCGAGGGCGTCGGACCCCTCCCCCACGACGACCAGGTCGAAGCTCGTCGGGCGGTTGACGGCCGCCGAGATCACGATGACCCCGGTCAGCAGCAGCAGCGTGATCGCCGTCGAGACCTGGAAGCCTCGGTCGCGCGCGCGCTCGACGAACTCACGCCTCGCGACGATCGGCCACAGGCGCCGCCGAAGGGTCATCGTGCGACCTCGCGGCGGAAGATCTCGGACAGGCTCGGCCGGACGACGCTGAAGTGCCTGACCGACCCCGCGGCCCGCGCCGCGTCGAGCACGTCGGACTCATTCGCGCCGTCGAGCTCGACGATCGCGCCCTCCGCCAGCGGTTCGAGCACGCGGACGCCCGGGACGCGATCGAGCCATCGGTCCGGAGCGCCCGCCACCTCGACGCGGACCAGGCGCCGGGTGTCGCGGGCGCGCAGGTCCGAGATGCGCCCCGACGCCACGATCCGCCCGCGGTCGATCATCACCACGGACTCGCAGAGCCGCTCGACCAGCTCGAGCTGGTGGCTGGAGAACACGACCGGAGCGCCGTCGTCGGCCTGTCGGCGGAGGAGCTCCGAGAGGACGTCGACGCCGACCGGGTCCAGGCCCGAGAACGGCTCGTCCAGCACCAGCACCTCCGGCCGGTGCACGAGCGCGGCCGCGAGCTGGACGCGCTGCTGGTTGCCGAGCGAGAGCGACTCGGCCCGGTCGCGGGCTCGGTCGGCGACGCCGAGCAGCTCGATCATCCGATCGGCCTGCGAGCGCGCGTCCCCGCGTTCGAGGCCGTGGAGGCGCGCCAGGTAGACGAGCTGATCGAGCACGCGCATCTTCGGGTAGAGGCCACGCTCCTCGGGCAGGTAGCCGAACCGGCGTCGCGTCTCGGCGTCCACGTCACGTCCGCGCCAGCGCACCCGGCCCGCGTCGGCCTGCAGCACGCCGAGCACGATCCGCATCGCCGTCGTCTTGCCGGCCCCGTTCGGGCCGACGAACCCGACCATCTCGCCGGCCGCGACGCGGAAGGACACGTCGTCGAGCGCGACGACCTCGCCGAAGCGCCGCTCCAACCCGACGAGCTCGAGCGCGTCCGTGGTCGACACCGCCGCGGTCACGACGACCCGACCGTGAGGACGGCCTTGCCGCGCACCCGCCGCTCGAGCAGCGCGATCACGGCCGAGGCGGCGTCGGTCCACGGGACCACCAGGCCGACATCCGGTCGCAGACGACCGCTCATCACGAGGCCGACCAGCTCATCGAACTTGAACGACTCGATCCTGCCCTCGAGGAGCTCGCGGGTCACGAAGTAGCCGCGCATCGTCGGCCGACCGCGTCGGTAGAACCCACGCGCGTCGAACGACGTCGACTCGTTCGACGAGTTCCCGAACGACACCACGGTCCCGTCCGCCGATACGCGGCTGAGCGCCGCCGCCAGGCTGGGGCCGCCGACCGACTCCAGGATGAGGTCGAACGGCTCGCCCTCCGGTTCGAGCGCCAACACCACGTGGTCCGCCCCGAGCTCCGGAAGACCCTCGCCGCGCTCGGGACTGCCGACGATCGCGGTCACGTCGGCGTGCAAGACATGCGCGAGCTGTACCGCGAAGCGGCCGACGCCGCCGGCCGCGCCCGTGATGGCTACGCGACGGCCCTCGAGCGGGGAAACGAAGGCCAGCGCGCCCATCGCCGTGAGCCCGGCCACCGGCAGGGTCGAGGCAACCTCGAATGACACCTGCTCGGGAAGCGTGGCCAGATGGTCCGAGCGCACGGCGACGCGTTCCGCCCACCCGCCGCCGTTCGACCACCCGAACACGCGGGTGCCGACATCGGGGCTCCGGTGCTGCGCCGCCGACGGCTCGACGATCACTCCCGCCACGTCCCACCCGGGGCGCCAACCGTCGGTAGCGCCCTGCAGCGCGCTGCACTCGCCGCGGTTGAGAGACGACGCGCGGACCTCGACGACGGCCTCGTTCGGCGCGGGGTCGGGCTCCCGCACCTCGCGAAGCTCGATGCCGTCGGGCGCGCCCGGGGCGGCGACCAACGCCCGCATCAGGTGACGATCTGGTGCGCCATCGAGAACCCTCGCTGCATCTGCATCTCCGCCTGGATCAGGTGGACCACGGCGTTGATGAGCGCCAGATGCGTGAACGCCTGCGGGAAGTTCCCGAGGTGGCGGCCGGTGACGGCGTCGATCTCCTCCGCGTAGAGCTGCAGCGGACTCGCGAAGGACAGGAGCTTCTCGCAGAGGGCACGCGCGCGCGGAAGCTCGCCGATCTCGACGAGCGCCGAGACCAACCAGAACGAGCAGATCGTGAACGTCCCCTCCTCGCCCGAGAGCCCGTCGTCGGTCTGCTCGACTCGGTAGCGCAGGACGAGTCCGTCCACCGTGAGCTCGTCGGCGATCGCGAGGACGGTTGCACGGACGCGTTCGTCGTCCTTGGGAAGGAACCGCAGGAGCGGCATGAGCAACAGCGAGGCGTCGAGCGCGATCGTGCCGTAGAACTGCGTGAACACGCCGCGCTCGTCGACGCCGTTCGCGCAGATGTCGGCGTGGATCTCGTCCGCCACGGCGCGCCACTTCTCCTGGAGCGCGTCCTCGCCACGACGGCCCGCGAGGCGTGCGCCTCGGTCGAGCGCGACCCAGCAGAACATCTTCGAGGAGGTGAAGTGTCTCGGCTCGCCGCGGACCTCCCAGATGCCGCGGTCGGGCTCGTGCCAGTGCTCGATCGCCTTCTCGACCTGCGCGACGACGATCGGCCAGACGCGTTCGGACATGCGGTCGCGGGACTTCGCGTTCAGGTAGACGGAGTCGAGCAGCGCGCCCCACACGTCGTGCTGGTCCTGGGAGTACGCGCCGTTGCCGATCCGCACGGGCTGCGCGTTCTCGTACCCCGTCAGGTTCGGCAGGATCGTTTCGGTAAGGTCGCGTTCGCCGCCGAGCCCGTACATCACCTGGAGGTCGGTGCCGTCCTGGCACCGATCGGCGACGAACTCGAAGAACCCGTCCGCCTCCGAATCGAAGCCGAGCGTGTACAGGCCCCACAGCGCGAACGTCGAGTCCCGGATCCACGAGTACCGGTAGTCCCAGTTCCGCTCGCCGCCCGGCGACTCGGGCAGCGAGGTGGTGGCCGCCGCCATCAGCGCGCCGGTGGGCGCGTAGGTGAGGCCCTTGAGCGTGAGCGCACTGCGCTGCAGGTGGATCCGCCAGGGATGATCGGGGAACTCACCGTGGTTCATCCACTCGCGCCAGTACTCCTGCGTCCGCCACATCCGATCGGCGGCGTCCTCGTAGGACCGCGGCGGTTCGTGGTCGGACCACGACAGTGCGACGAACCGCTCGTCGCCGTCGCGCATCCTCGTGTTCGCGTGCGCGCGCTTGCCCTCGAAGCCCATCCGCAGATCGCTGGTGATCCGGAGCGGCAGGTCGTCCGGCGCGATCCGCGCGAGCGCGTGGCTGTAGCCATCGGCCTCGTAGTCCCAGCTCGCGCCCGCCCGCGCGTAGTCGGGCGAGGGATCGCAGTCCATCAGGAGCTCGACGTGGCCGTTCACGCATCGGACCGTCCGCAGCAGGATGTGTTCGGCCTCGTGATCGCCGGGGGGCCGTTGGTAGTCGACCGCCCGCTGCGTGTCGTCGTACCAGGGACCGACGAGGAGGGCGTCCCGGATCACGATCCACCCGGTCCGCGTCTGCCACGTCGTCTCGAGGACGAGCGTCCCCGGGACGTAGCGGCGGCCGGCGGGGACGGTCACCTCGGCCGGACTCAGCCGGAAATGGCCCGCCGAGCGATCGAGCATGGCCCCGAACACGGAGGGGCTGTCGGGCCGTGGGAGGCAGAGCCACTCGACGTTCCCGCTCGGCGCCACGAGCGCCTGGACCTGGCG
>CBRGMI010000042.1:0-11791 GCA_967797495.1 uncultured bacterium | reverse complement strand
GACTCTTAATCCGCAGGTTCGGGGTTCGAGTCCCCGGGGGCCCACCATTCAGACGGCTGAGCTTCCAGCGAGCGAGGGGTCCGAAGGTCCGGGCTGCCGGCCGTCTGGTCGACCAACCCAGCAAGATGCACGACCGCAATCGATGCCCAGATCTTCAGACCGGCCCGTCGTTCACGACTGCCCCACCTTGCGAGGACCTTCCCCTCAGGCGTAACGTCAAACCACGCGCTCAGGGGAGGAAGCCATGACGACACCGGAAGAGAACACCGCGACCGTCCGCGAGTTGATCCAGCTGGTCATGAACGAAGGTGACATCGGGTTCGCGGAGAAGACCCTGTCGGAGGACTACGTCGAGCGCTCGCCTATGCCTGGAGGCACGGCCGACAAGGCGGGCGCGATCGCGATGTTCAACACGATGCGGTCACAGACCCCCGACATGCACATCGAGGTCGAGGAGGTCATCGCCTCCGGGAACAAGGTGGCGGTCCACAGCACGATGACGGGTACCGACACGATGGGGTTCATGCCGGGGATGTCCCCCACCGGGAAACCGTTCAGGTTGGACGCAATCGACGTGTTCACGTTCAACGACGCCGGGCAGAACACCGAGCACTACGGCGTCTACGACATGATGGGAACCATGGCGCAGCTCGGCCTGATGGAAATGCCCGCGCCACCGAGCGAGGCTTAAGCCAAGTTCCTGGGTGTCGGCAAGGTCGTGCGGACGTCGGGCCTAGACCAGCCAGCCTCAGGTGAGGTCCCCGCGGCTGGGATGCAGCCCGAGGATCCATGGCAGGACGATCAGCGTGAGCGAGAGCATGGTCACGACTTCGTTGATCAGCAGGCCGGCCGAGCGGGTGACGCGGGTGGCCTCCCCGATCCGCCTCACGGTGTCCACGTTGGCCGCCAAGAGCAGCGGGCTGAGGATCGCGAACAGCAGCGTGCTCCGGGCCGGCTCCAGCGCCACGAGGGTGAGCGACAGAGCAAGCGGGAAAGCGAAACGATCAGGGTGATCCTCGTCCCGGCCCGGAGGTAGGGTTCGAAACGCCGAGCGCCCATGATGGATTCGCCGGAAGCCGCTCTCGACGTAGAAGACCACCCCGACCAGGAACAACCCGATGAGCGAGGCGGACACCTCCGCCATGTTCAGCAGGAAGCCATTCGTCACCGGGCGCATCGTCGACGCGTAGCCCGCTCCCCGACCGTCCCGCGAGGAGCGTTCGCGGGATCAACCGAACGGCGTCGATGCGAGCTGAGCGCTGCAGCTGACCCGCCTGCTCGTCGGCCGCGCGGATGACCGCTGCGATAGGCTCCCAGCGCATCTCGACACAAGAGGGCCGCCATGAACGCGTTCGAAGCCCAGACGAAGATCAGCGCGCCCGCCCAGTCGGTCTTCGACTACGTGAGCGACTTCACGAAGCACGGCGAATGGGCCGGGCACGGCCTGCAGGTCACGAAGGACTCGGACGGCCCGATCGCGATCGGGTCGACCTTCTCGACCGTCGCGAAGCAGTTCGGCACGCAGCGCGAGCACAGCACGGTCACCGAGCTCGAGCCGGGCAGGGTCTTCGGCTGGGACTCGAAGGGTGCGCTCGGCACCGTGCACCATCGTTTCACGATGGCTGCCGCCGACGTCGGGACGACCCTCACGAAGAGCGCGGAGTTCCTGGACCGTTCGTTCCTGGCCAAGGTGACGAGCTGGAAGATCTCGCGAGACGTACCGGCGGGGCTCGAGTCAGACGTCGAGAAGATCAGGGCGCGTCTCGAGTCGCCGTCCAGCTCGAGCTGAGGGGCTGCGCAATAGCCCGACGAAACGCCGTGCATCCTCGACGACAGGGTGGCCCGACCGTTCTCGAGCACGGCGGCGCAGTTCAGGCGATGGCGACCTCGTACGCACCCGGGAAGCTCTTCTCACCGGCGCGGATCGGGACCGAGAGCCAATTCTCTCCCGGTGGGATCGGACAGCTCCAGTCGGGGTTGTAGGCGCAGTAGGGGTTGTACGCATAGTTGAGATCCACGACGACCAGCTGGTCGAGCCCCGGGGGCTCCAGTTCGAGGTAGCGCCCGGCCCCGTACGTCTCCTTCCCGCTCGTCGCGTCCCGGAACGGGAGGAACAGCTCGTGCGCGTCCGAGGCGGTGAACAGCGTGAGCTGTGCCGGAACGCCGGCGACCGGGAACCGGACGACGCCCGCTCGTCGGTAGGTCTGCGTTCCTCCGGTGGTCGTCTGCATCACGATCACCTCGTCGAGATCGACTCCGTCCCTCTCGAGCGTCTCGCGGATCACCAGAGCGTCGCTCTCGGGGTAGTAGGCGAGCCCCTCGAACGTCGCCCGCTGCTCGCGCGTGAGCGGCGACTGCGGGTGGTGGCGAAAGTACTCGTCCTTCTCCGCCCGGAAGTCCTCCAGCTCGCTCATCAAACGTGGCCAACCGCTTCTGGCCGTCGTCGATTCCCGGGACGGCCTGGTCCACCTTGAGGAAGATCCTTCTGCCCAGGTGGCGGTCAGCGCCACCTGAATGGTCATTGCTTGTCCTGAACGATGAATCCCAGCTCTCTGAGCACCGCCACAGCGCCGCTCTTCCCGCCCTCGAAATCGGCTGAGCCAAGGCGCCGGCCCGTGGCGAACTCATACGACGTGCCCAAGATTGCCTTGTGCGGGTAACGCCGTTCTTCCCAGATCAGCTCGTAACTCCTGCTACGGCCGAAACCATGCTGAGAGAAGAACTCGTCCGGGCCCAATCGATCGTATTCCTCGATGGCGCGTACCACGTCAGCAGGGGCCACGTCTGCGCGGAGCCTGGCGAGCGCATCTGTCATTCGGCCCTCCTGCCGATCGGCGTCGATCTCATCTTAGGGCCAGCCTGCCAGCGTCAACTCCGCTCATGACGTGCGAATGCCCCGACTCACGCGATACAGAGCGGTCGGCCCGGGAAGCCCTTTGAGCTCCGCGTCCTGGATCCGTTCGAACTCGAACGTTCCGTCACTGGTTGCCTCGACGACCGCTGCGCTCGCGAGCACCTCACCGGGCCCCGCGACGTCCGCGATCCGTGACGCGAGGTTGACGGTAGCCCCGAAGACGTCAAGATCGCGCTCGATCACGGGGCCGGTATGGACACCGCCATGCGGTGAAGGGGCACCCTCGTCACTCATCGTGTCCACGAGATCCAGCGCGGCTTCGACGCCGACGGTGGCTCCGGTGAACCGCAGCATCGCGCCGTCACCGAGGAGCTTCACCAGGCGTCCCCCGTGGCGAGTCGCCGTGGCATCTGCGCTGCGCTGGAGGGACGTCGCCGCGGCGACCGCGGACTCGTCGCCACGCTCGCGCGTCAGCCGGGTGAATCCTGTCAGGTCGATGAAGACGATCGCAGGCGGACTGAGCGGCTCGGGGATCGGCGCAAGCCCACGCGTGGCGAGGAACCGCTCGAACCCGTCGACGATCGCGCTCACGCTCTGGTTCTCGAGGTACCGAGCGCTCAACCACGTGAACATCTCCGGCGCAAGGTGGGTCACCTTGGTGAACGAGACGCGCACGTCGTCGGGGAACTCCTTCAGCTCGCCGCGGAACAGTCGCTCGCGCGCCGGCTCCGCGAGCTGCTCGTCCTGGAGGTCCCTCCACCCGAGCATCGCAGCGCGGGTTCCTTGCGCCATCAGCCGGGCCGCTCGGATCAACGCATCCTCGTCGGGCGCCATCGCCCAGGCGTCGAGGAAGCGTTCGAGCAAGGACTCCTCGTCGAGGTGGATCGGCGCGGAAGGGTCGGGCTTGGGCAGCCCGAGCACCTCGAACACGGCGGGGAGCAGCTCGGCCCTCGGGCCGGCGGCCGCCTGGAACTCGGCGAACGTCCGGCCCGACCGCGGCCCCGGCTCGTGCGGCAGGTACTCGTCCGTGCGCTGGAAACTGAGCATCCCCTCGGTGGCGGCGCGCTCGATCGACTCGGCCGGGACACCGCTGTCGAGCAGCGCCGACGTCATCTTGACCGTGAGCACGGCGCCGAACGTGTAGCGGCCGTCCCGGTCGGGCGTCAGCAGACCGATCGACGTCATCCACCGGACGCGTTCCTCCGGGCACTCGCTCTCGAGCGCGACCTCGGCTATGGAGTAGATCCTGGGCACGACCGCATCGTAGCCAGCTCGGACGCCCCGAGGTCGGCATCCGATCGACGAGTCCGCCGTTCATCGTGAGATCGGATCCCTTGGTCACCGTGCGGTGAGCGCCCTGTCGGTGTTGGAGTAGTCCAGGTACCGATCCAGCGTGCCGTCGCCGTCGTGCGAGGATGCGGCTCGATGACGCGAGCGCCATGAAGATGGGAGCGGGATGGTGAGCCGACGTCGATACGTGGTGCTGCTTCGTGCCATCACCAACGTGTCCATGAAGCCCTTCCGCGATGCGATGGAGGAGATGGGCTTCACCGACGTGGAGAGCTACGCCACGTCGGGCAACCTTCTGTTCGACGCGCGGACGACCGATGCCAGGGCGCTCGAGCGAAGGATCGGCCGGCGCTTTGGCACCGACGCGTTCGTTCGCACGCGAACCGAGATGGCGCGAGTGGTCGCTCAGGATCCGTTGGGTGCGATCGTCATGTTCCTCGAACGCCCACCGACGACGGCCAGGAAGCGCGCGTTCCTGGACCTCGACGTTCGCGAACCGCGGCCGGTGCTCCGGGGGAGAACCCTTTATCTCTCGTACCCGCTGCTCCTGCGCGGACGACGAACGCACCTGGATGTCGAGGACGCGCTCGAAGTCAGGGGGACGTTCCGCACGTCGCGCGTGGCGGCCACCCTTTTGGCTCGCATGTCCGAACGAACGGACGACGACCAGGCTCGGCGCACAACGCGATAGTCGGGTGCACCACGGTGCCCAGGTTTCCTGATTTCCCTTGCGGGCGCCGACGCCGATGCGATAGGCAGGAGGGGCGACGGATCGCATCCCGACGGCATCGGGATCGGTCCGCAGGTCGGAACCTCGAGCCCGGAGGCGACGCATGAGAGAGCCCTTGATCCCCATGGACGACATCCCGCCCGAGGGAACGGTGACCGCAGACCTCCTCGGCCGGGAGGTGCTGGTCATGATGCTGAACGGGAGGCCCCGCGCATACCTGAACGTCTGCATGCACCACGGCGGCCCGTTGACGCTGGACGCCGACACGTTCACGTGCGAGTGGCACGGCTCGACGTTCGACGCCCGAACGGGCAAGGCGCTGTCGGGACCGGTCCGCCCCGACGCGCGGCTGATCATGCTGCCGACCCGCGTCGAGGACGGCGTCCTGACCTACGTGTACGAGGAGTAACCCAGGGGCGGAGGAGATGGCCCCGCGCCGAGGATCGGGGCACGCCCGCGGTTCACACTTGTCGGCGGAGGGTAGCGTAGAGGCCGATGGAGTACGAGAATCTCGGCAACACCGGCCTCCGCGTCTCGCGCATCGTGCTCGGGATGATGAGCTTCGGCAAGGACCCGGGCCGCGCGTGGGCCCTCGACGAGGACGCCGCCGAACCCATCGTCCGGCGCGCGGTCGAGGGCGGGATCACGTTCTTCGACACGGCGGACGCGTACAACGGCGGCCAGAGCGAGGTGGTCACCGGGCACCTGCTCCCGAAGCTGTTCGGCATGCGCGAGGAGTACGTGGTCGCGACGAAGGTGTTCTTCGACACGATGCCGGGCGAGAACGGCCGCGGCCTGTCGCGGAAGCACGTGCTCGCCTCGATCGACGCGTCGCTGGATCGGCTCGGGCTCGACTACGTCGACCTCTACCAGATCCACCGGTGGGACCCGCTCACCCCCATCGAGGAGACGATGGAGGCGCTCCACGACGTGGTCAAGGCGGGCAAGGCACGCTACCTCGGGGCGAGCAGCATGTACGCGTGGCAGTTCGCGAAGGCGCAGCGCGTCGCGCCGACGCCGTTCGTCTCGATGCAGAACCACTACAACCTGGTGTACCGGGAAGAGGAGCGCGAGATGATCCCCCAGTGCGTCGACCAGGGGGTCGCCGTGCTGCCCTGGAGCCCGCTCGCACGCGGCCTGCTGGCCGGGAATCGAACGCGCGAGGGCGAGCGGCTCACGACGCGCTCGAGGACCGACGAGTTCGGCGAGAGCCTCTACACGCCCGAAGTCGACTTCGCGGTCGTCGACCGGGTGACCGAGGTGGCCTCGGCGCGCGGGGTCTCGAGCGCCCAGGTGGCGCTCGCGTGGCTCCTGCACAAGCCCGCGGTGACGGCGCCGATCGTCGGGGCGACGAGGGTCGACCACCTCGACGACGCCATCCGTGCCGTGGGACTGGCGCTGACCGAGGACGAGATCGGCAGGCTCGAGGAGCCGTACGTCCCGCACGCGATCTCGGGTCACTAGGAGCGGCCGGGGTCGAGCCCCGCTTTCGGCGGGGCGTCCGAACGATCGAGGGTCGACGTGCGATCAGCCCCGCCGAAGCACTCGGTAGAGGGCCACGGGACTCGTGACTCCCCGGAGCTCGACCGAGCGCGCCGGCTCGAACGACGCCTCCACGTCACCCACCCTCGTGACGGTCTCCTGGCTCGTGAGGACCTCACCGGCCTCGGCCTGATCCGCGATCCGCGACGCGATGTTGACCGTGCGGCCGTACACATCGCCGTCGCGGAAGACCACCGGGCCCGCCTGGACACCGATGTGGGTGGGAGGCAACCCCGCGGCGGGGGCGCGCTCGCTCATCTCCAGAGCCGCCGCGAACGCGGCGCTCGCGTCCTCGAAGTAGAACAGGCCGCCGTCGCCCAGCCATCGGATCGCCCGGCCGCCGTACGTGCGTGAGACGTCGTTCACGAGCGCCGCAAGCGCGATCGCCAGCCGGGCGGCCTCCTCGTCGCCACGTTCCTCGGTGAGCCGCGTGAACCCGGTCATGTCGACGAAGCAGATCGCGGGGGTCGACTCGGCACGTTCAAGGAGCCCGGCTCGCTCGAGCGCCATCTCGGCACGCCGGACGCCGTACTCGGTCCAGATGTGCTGCCGGTGTCGGTCGTAGATCGCGCGGATCGTGGCCTCGACGGGCTCGGTCATCCGGCGGCCGACCTCCGCGCCTCGGAGCATCAGGTCCGACTCGTGCACGCCGGCACCGGCCCACGGCTTCTCCAGCTCCTCCATGTAGAGGTCCGCATCGGCCATCGCGAGGCGCCGGATGTTGTCGGCGTACACCCGGAAGAGGCGCCGAACGCCCTCCTCCGAAGCGCCGATGTCGAGCACGACGCGGGCGAGCTCCGCCAGGGCGACGTCGTCCGGCCGGACCCGGTCGCCGGGATCGGGCGACGCGAAACCCATCGCCTCTTGGATGGCCCCAAGGAGATGCAGCGGGACCTGGTGCATCGACGCGAGCTCGCTGTACGTGATCGGCAGCGGCTCCGGGAGTTCCCACGCCGGCGAGTCCAAGAAGTCGAGGGACAGGGTGCCGGCGTCGACGGCGGCGATGATCGCCGGCGCGGACAGGCCCGCGCGATTCCACATGTGGAGCAGCGCGGCCACGTGGACGTCGCGTTCCTCGTACGCGTCGTCGCGGCCGCGCAATGCCCCGAGCTCGTGGAGCCGGTCGACGTAGTCGTCGTTCACGCCCGCCCGCTGGATCAGCTGCTCGCGTGAGACCGACACGGGAGTAGTTCATCACGTCTGGTCAGACGATGGATCGCGAACTCATCGGTTCCAATCGCATCCGCCCTCGGCCGATTCCGACGTCCCTCGGATCAGCAGCTCAGGCGGCGCAGCAGGACAGCATCTCCACGTCGGTCGAGAAGCTCTGCGCCGTGAGCCTGATCCCCTCCGCCATCGTGAGATACGGAGCCCACGTGTCGGCCAGGTCATCGACCGTGAGGCCGAACTTCACCGCATACACGCCCGCCAGGATCGCATCGCCCGCGTTCGCGGCCAGCGCGTGGACGCCGAGCACCCTGCCGGTGTCCGCTTGGGCCACGATCTTGAACAGCCCTCGCGTATCGAGGCTGACCCTCGCTCTGGGGACGTGGCGGAGCTCCACGACGCGGCACTCACACCGGTAACCGGCGGCGACCGCCTGCTCGTCGGTGAGTCCGACGGCCGCGATATTCGGTGACGTGAACGTCACACGCGGCAGGGCCGTGTAGTCCATCTTCCGGACGGCGGCGCCGACGGCGTTGTCGGCGACGAGCGTTCCCTGGGCTGCGGCGACGTAGACGAACTGGGGAGCACCGGTCACGTCGCCGGCGGCGAAGACGTTGGGATTGGTGGTCCGAAGGGCCTCGTCCAGCACGAGCCCGCCGCGGCCATCGAGCTCGATGCCCGCCTTCTGGAGGTCGAGCCCGTCGAGTACCGGCCTGCGGCCGGTCGCCACGAGGATCTCTGTTCCCGTCAGACGGAGGTCATGACCGCTCGCCTCGGCGACGACGGCCTTGGGGGGTCCCGGCTCCACGCGCACCACTTTGGCGTCTGCGAGGACACGGATGCCCTGCTCCTCCAGGATCTGCGTCATGACCTCGGAGATCTCCGGCTCTTCGAGCGGCGCGATGCGATCCAGGGCCTCGACGATCGTGACCTCCGATCCCAGGTTCGCGAACGCCTGGCCGAGCTCGAGGCCGATGGAGCTGCCCCCGATCACGACGAGAGACTCCGGCAGCGTCGTGAGCTCCATCGCGGTCGTGGACGTGAGGTAGCCGGTTTCCTCGAGACCATCGATCGGCGGGATCAACGGCGCCGAGCCGGTCGCGATCGCGATGTGCGTCGCCTCGATCTCGTGGCCGTCGACGTCGAGCCGGTCGGGCCCGGCGAACCTGGCGTAGCCGCGGATGATGTCGAACCCGTAGCGCTCGGCGAGATCCACGTACTTCTCCTGCCTGAGCTCCTCGACAACCTCCGTCTTCCTCGCGATCAGCTCAGGCAGCTGGACCCCGGTCTGACGCGTGTGCACGCCTTCGAAGGGGTGATCGCCGGCTGTGTGGTAGGCGTCGGAGGCCGCCAGCAGGTGCTTCGACGGGATGCAGCCGACGTTCACGCACGTGCCCCCGACCATGCCGCGCTCGATCAGCGCGACGCGGGCTCCGAGCGTCGTCGCCCGGATGGCGGCGGCGAACGCGGCGCTTCCGGCCCCGATGACCGCGAGGTCGTATCGATCACCCTGGGCCATCGTTCCTCCTAGATCCAGTCCGGCCCGATGCGCTTGCACGAGGCGAGGTGGTCGCAGTTCGGCTCGGCGAGCGACGCGGCGAGCTCGAGGATGCGCGAGACACGGTCGTCGGCAACGCGGTAGACGACCGTTCGCCCGCGACGCTCGGAGTCGACGAACCGGCACCATCGAAGGCACGCCAGGTGGTTCGAGACTCGACTCCGGGGTGAACCCATGAGCTCGACGAGCTCGGAGACGGTTCGCTCCCGCTCCAGCAGGGCCTCGACGATGCGAAGCCTCGTCGGGTCCCCGAGGACGCGGAAGTATCGAGACAGGGCTTCCGGCTCGACGTCGAGCACCCCGGCGACTCCGGCGCTCCGACTCATCGGGTCCTCCCGAGCTCCAGGGGGAAATTCAGGGCGTTGACCCGTCGTCCGAGCTCGAACGCGTCCTCGAGCGAGAGCAGGAAGGTCCCGGGATGCTCCGCCGTCCAGGTCCCCCCGGCTTCGGACGAGGCGAAGAGGTGGACGAAGTGGCAGAAGCTCTGGATCACATCGGCGTCGAAGTCGCGATGCGGCGTCAGGAAGGACACCACCGCGGCGGGGTGCGAGGTCTCGACGACCCGTTCCGGCGAGACGACGAGCGAGATCGTCTCTCCGGTCGTCGGGCAGCGCGACTCCACCCGTGCCGTCGTACCGAGGATGCCCGGGAGGAACAGCGTGTCCCACGCGCACCACGTGAACAGCTCCCGCCCTTCGATCTCGAAGACGTGGGTCGGCGTGAGCCTGTTGGTGGTGAGGCCCCAGAAGCCGACGACTCGTCCGCGGTCGTCCCGGTAGATGCCCGGCCACGAACGGAGCACCTCCTCCACCCGCTCGACGTCGCCTCCCGCCCGCTCGGCCACGTCGGCGGCCGAGGCGGGTGATCCCTCGGCGAGCCTTCGATACAGGTTCAATGCGAGCAGTTGTTGCTCCGCATCGAAGTCGGGCGCCGCCTTCGAAACGGCCGCCGCGAGCTCATCGAGGCGATCCGACTCCACCGTCATCAATCCTGATCCGCACGCATGGAGTTGGTTAGAGTAACAGGTTTTCCTGTCTCTTCGCGGGGCGGAGCCCTTCGCCTGGGCCTTCCTTGCCTTCGGGTCGCTGCCTCGGACCTATGCGAGGAGGAACCGTCCGGCCGTGAGCCAGTAGTAGACGACGTACGCGCCGGATACCAGGAGCAGGACGGACCCAACCACGGAGACGACTCGACCGACCGAGCGAACGCGGGACAGGATCCCGAAGCTGACGATGCCGGCCAGGACCGTGAGCACGCCAAGGGTCGCGGCCATCCCGACTCCGTACAGCACGAAGGCAAGGACCGCGCTCCCCACCCCGCCGAGTACGACCGCCGTCCCGACCAGGGCGAGGAACAGGGGCAGGGCGCATCCGAGAGAGGCGAGCCCGTAGGCGAGTCCGAACGCCGCGTACCCACGCGTGCTCGAGGTCCCCGCTCCCCGGCCGAGCTTGCTCGCAACCTGTTGGGTGGCATCGAAGGTGATGAGCCTTCCCCCGATCGTCATCCCTCCGACGACGATCAGGACGACACCAACCCCGAGCCCGACCCACGGCAGCAGCCGAACGATCAACGTGGAGGCCAGCGAGAACAGGGCGCCGGTGACCCCGAACAGCACCGTGAAGGACCCGGCCACGACGAGACTCACCTTGAGCGAGCGCTTGGTACGGGCCGACAAGTCTTCCCCGGCCTCCTGGTCGTTCAGGTAGAGACCGAGGTACGCGGGGAGCAGGGCGAAGCCACACGGGTTGAAGGCCGCCACGACGCCCAGCAGGAACGCGTACACCCACCAGATGGTGCCTCCCGCTCCGGAGGTGAGACCGCCGATCGCGGAGGAGATCCGCTCGACGAAGACCACCGGCGTCCCCCCGTCCGCAGACGAGAGCAGTCCCGCCGCCACGGCCACCGACAGGACGAGCAACGTGGTCGCGACCGCAAACCATGCCCTCCGCCGGGATCCCGGACGGACATCCGAGCTCGGGACCGCTTCGCTCACGCGGCCGGAGAGGTGCCTTGAAGGAGCGGCACGATGGCGTCGTGCAGATCGCTACTCCGCCCGATGATCGTCGCGCCCGAGCCCATCAGGGGCCCCGGGACGTCGGTCCACGTGGCGTCGGGCCCGTACAGGTAGTAGACGTCCCACGCCGGCGCGAAGCTCTTCTCGACGTTTTCTGCGAACCAGTTGCTGGTGGCGGCCTCGCCGTCCCAGACGTGCACGACCCTGGGGTCGGGCAGCACGCGTTGGGACACGTCCGCCGCCTGCTCGGAGCCCCCGTTGAAGGGCACCCAGACCGCGTACACGCGAAGGTTCGATGCTCCGAACCTCTCCAGGATCTCTCTCTGCACCCAACTGGCGCCAGCGAGGCACGTCGTTCAGGTAGGCGAGATCAACAGGACCAGCCGGACCTTCCCCGAGTCCTCGTTGAACCGCTCCCGAAGGTCGGACACGCCACCGAGGACCGCGACCTTGGACGTCCGTGGGGTCTCGGTCTCAGGGCGTCCGCTCGACGCGCAGGCTGAGAACACGAGGACGAGCGCGGCCAGGAAGCCGAACAGCGCGACCCGGGTCCGGATCCGGATCGACCGAGGGGGGTTCATGAGAAGGCGCACCCGGACCACCTCCGTGGTCCATGGTAGGCCCTATGGGATCTAG
>CBRGMI010000041.1:0-12522 GCA_967797495.1 uncultured bacterium | reverse complement strand
CGAACGGCGGCGCGCGCCTCGAGATCCCCCCGATCGCCACCGAGCTCGGCGAGCGCTTCCGCCTGGCCGGTCACGAGCTCTACCTCGTGGGCGGCGTGGTCCGGGATCTGCTGCTGGGCCGGGAGCTCGGGGGCGACCTCGACTTCGCGACCGATGCCCTCCCGCGGGAGACCACGAAGGTCCTGCGCGGGTGGACCGAGCGCGTGTACCTGGTCGGCGTGAGGTTCGGCACGGTGGGCGCGCGCAAGGCGGATCGGGTCCTCGAGATCACGACGTTCCGCGAGGAGGTGTACGCGGAGGAGCACCGCAAGCCGGCGGTCACGTTCGGCAAGGACCTGCGGACCGACCTGTCGCGACGCGACTTCACCGTGAACGCGATGGCGATCCGTCTGCCCGATGGCGAGTTCGTCGATCCGTTCGGCGGCGTGAAGGACCTCGCGGCCAGACGCCTGGACACGCCGCTCGATCCCGAGATCGCGTTCTCCGACGACCCGCTTCGCATGCTCCGCGCCGCGAGGTTCGCGGCCCAGCTCGAGCTCCTCCCGGCTCCGCGCGTGGTGCGGGCGATCGAGCAGATGCACGACCGACTCGAGATCGTGTCCGCCGAGCGGATCAACGATGAGCTCACGAAGCTGCTCCTGGCCGACGCGCCCTCGCGCGGGCTCGAGCTGGTGGTCGCGACCGGCCTGGCCGGGGAGTTCCTGCCGGAGCTGGCGGCGCTGCAGCTCGAGCAAGACCCCGTGCACAAGCACAAGGACGTGCTGCATCACACGTTCGCCGTCGTCGAGAAGACCGAGGCGAGCGCCGATCCGACGCTCCGGCTCGCGGCGCTGCTCCACGACATCGGCAAGCCGAGGACCCGCGCGATCACGCCCGAGGGCGTGTCGTTCCATCACCACGAGGTCGTCGGGGCGCGCATGGCGCGCGAACGCCTCCAGGCGCTGCGGTACCCGGCGCGCGTCGTGGACGACGTCGCCCGTCTCGTCGAGTTGCACCTGCGCTTCCACGGCTACACCGAGTGGAGCGACAGCGCGGTCCGCCGGTACGTGCGGGACGCGGGGCCGCTGCTCGACGAGCTGAACCAGCTCACGCGCGCCGACTGCACGACGCAGAACCGGTTCAAGGCGAAGAAGCTCGAGGCGCTCCAGGACGACCTGGAGGAGCGGATCGCGCGGCTGGCCGAGGAGGAGAACCTCGACGCGATGCGTCCGCCGCTTGACGGCACGCAGGTGATGGAACACCTCGGGCTGGAACCGGGTCCCGAGGTCGGACGAGCGCTCGACTACCTGATGGAGCTCCGTCTCGAACGCGGCCCGATCGACGAGGACGAGGCCTTGCGCCAACTCGACGAGTGGTGGCGGGCCGAGCGCGATACGCCGGGCGTCCGATAGCGCCGACCGTGCCCGCCGCCGGGGGCCTGACCGCGCGGGAGGTCGCCGAGCGCGTCGCGCTCGGCCAGGTCAACGACGTTCCGGCCGTCCCGTCGCGGACCGTCGGGCAGATCGTCCGAGCCAACGTCCTCACGAGGTTCAACGCGCTGCTCGGCTCGCTCCTGGTCGTGATCCTGATCGTCGGCCCGATCCAGGACGCGCTGTTCGGGTTCGTGCTGGTCGCGAACGCCGGCGTCGGGATCTACCAGGAGCTGCGAGCCAAGCGGACGCTGGACTCGCTGGCGGTGCTGACGTCGCCGCGCGCGCGTCTGGTCCGCGACGGCGACGTTCGCGAGGCGCCGCTCACCGAGGTCGTCCTCGACGACGTGCTCGAGCTGCAACCGGGCGATCAGGTCGTCGTCGACGGCGAAGTGCTCGAGGCCTCCGCGCTCGAGGTCGACGAGTCCCTCCTGACCGGCGAGGCCGAGCCCGTGATCAAGGAGCCGGGGGACGAGGCGCTCTCGGGGTCGTTCGTCGCGGCGGGCAATGGTCGGTTCCGAGCCACGCGCGTCGGCGCCCAGGCCTACGCGGCCCAGCTCGCCGAGCAGGGGCGGCGATTCGGCCTGACGCGTTCCGAGCTTCGGAGCGGGATCGATCAGATCCTGCGGATCGTGACGTGGTTGCTGATCCCGACCGCGGCGCTCCTCCTGGTCAGCCAGCTCCGCTCCGACGCGAGCGTGCACGACGCGCTGCGGCGCTCGGTCGCCGGGACGGTCGCGATGGTCCCCGAGGGTCTGGTGCTGCTCACCAGCGTGGCGTTCGCGGTCGGCGTCGTCCGCCTCGCCCAACGCCGAGTGCTCGTGCAGGAGCTGCCGGCGGTCGAGGTGCTCGCCCGGGTCGACGTCTTGTGCATCGACAAGACCGGCACGCTCACCGAGGGCCGCCTCGTCGTCGGCGAGGTCGAGCTGCTCGCGGAGGACGGGTCTCACCGCGACGCGCTCGCCGCGCTCGCCGCCGCCGAACCCCACCCCAACGCCACCCTGCTCGCGATCCGCGAGAGCTTCCCCGGACCCTCCGAAGGCTGGCTCGCCGCCTCGACCTTTCCGTTCTCCTCCGCCCGCAAGTGGAGCGGCGCCGACTTCGGGACCAGGGGGACCTGGGTGCTGGGCGCCCCGGACGTGCTGCTCGGCTCGCGGCCGGGCGACGACGCCAACCTCACGAGGGCGCGGATGCACGCCGAGGCGGGACGGCGGGTCGTGCTCCTCGGCCGGACAGACGCCCCGATCGAGGCGGACGCCGGGCCGGTCGGGCTCGTCCCGGTCGCCTTCGTGATCCTGACCGACCGTGTCCGGGAGACGGCCTCGACGACGCTCGCGTACTTCGCCCGGCAGGGCGTGGACGTCAAGGTGATCAGCGGGGACCACCCCCAGACCGTGGCCGCGGTCGCCCGGCGAGTCGGTCTGCCCGGCGCCGAGGCCCCGTTCGACGCGAAGGCGCTCCCCGCGGGCGGTCGGGAGCTTGCCGACGTGCTCGAGACGCACGCGATCTTCGGAAGGGTCACCCCGCAGCAGAAGCGGGCGATGGTCGAGGCGCTCCGATCGCGAGGGCACGTCGTCGCGATGACCGGCGACGGCGTGAACGACGTGCTCGCGCTGAAGGACGCCGACATCGGGGTCGCCATGGGCTCGGGGAGCTCCGCAACGCGCGCCGTCGCGCAGCTCGTGCTGCTGGACTCGACGTTCGACGCCCTCCCCTCGGTGGTGGGCGAGGGTCGTCGCGTGCTCGGCAACATCGAACGCACGTCGAACCTGTACGTGACCAAGACCGTGTACGCGATGCTGATCGCGCTGGGGGTCGGCGTGGTGGGGCTCGAGTTCCCGTTCCTGCCCCGGCAGCTGACGCTGATCGGCGCCCTCACGATCGGGATCCCGTCGTTCTTCCTCGCGCTCGCACCGAACGATGAGCGCGCGCGTCCGGGGTTCCTCTCGCGTGTCATGCGGTTCACGATCCCCGCGGGCTCGCTCGCGGCGGTCGCCACGTTCCTGGGCTACGTGCTGGCGAAGCAGGAGCCGGGGGTCACGCTCGCCGAGGCCCAGACGGCCGCTACGATGGTGCTGGTCTACATCGGGTTCCTGGTGCTCACGATCATCGCCGCGCCGCTCACGACGTGGCGGCTCGCGCTCGTGTGGGCGATGCCGGCGCTGTTCGCGCTCGTGATGGCGATCCCGGCGGCCCGCGAGTTCTTCGCCCTGTACCCCCCGCCGCTGATCGTGTGGCTGGCGGCGTTCGGCATCGCGGCGCTGGTGTGGTCGTTCGCCCGGCTGTTCCTGCCGCCGGAGCGGCCCGTGGGTCCCGGCGCTCCGCCGGCGCCCGCCTGAGCGTTCGCGCCGCGGCGGTTCGGTGCGGTTATCCGAGCCCGCCCATGTGCGACGGGGGCCAGATGACCACGAAAGCCTTGCCGATCACCTTGTCGAACGGAACGAATCCGAGACCGTACCTGCTGTCGGCCGAGTTCCCGCGGTTGTCGCCCATCACGAACAGCGCATCGTCCGGGACGGTGTGCAGCGGGTAGTCGCCGGTGCTGTCCTTCGCCGCCTGTGTCAGGTACGGCTCGTCGAGCGGTTTGCCGTTGATGTAGACGACGTCGCGGCGGATCTCGATCGTCTCGCCGGGCAACGCGATCACGCGCTTGATGAAGTCCTCGTTCTCCGGCTGCGCGAGCCCGACCCCCTCCCCGAGCCAGTGCAGGACGCTGCTGATGCCGCCGCGATCGGGGAGCTCGGCGGCGTTCGGGTTCTCGAACACGATCACGTCGCCGCGCGCGATGTCCCCGCCGTCGAACATGAACTTGCTCACGAACACCCGATCGCCGACCTCCAGCGTGGGGACCATCGACTCGGACGGGATGTAGAACGCCTGGATCACGAAGGTCTTCACGAGGATCGCGACGGCGAGCGCGACCAGGATCAGGAACGGCGTCGAGCCGATGAACCGGCGCCACGCCGACTCGCGCATGTCCTCCTCGTCGCCCTGCGGCTCGTGCCGGGTCGGGGCGCCGGGGTGCCCGTCGTGGTCGCGCAGGTCGGCGCTCGGCTCCAGATCGGTCTCGTCTGCCGCGTGCAACGGCGGTGCCGGCTCGGGGGTAGCGAGCGCGACGGCGTCGGGCTGGTCGCGGGCGTCGTCGTCCGCGTGCTCGATCTCGGCCATGGCCACCCAGGATACGTGTTCGGATCCCCTACGGAGGGAGCAGCTCGACTTCGACGGCCTTGAAGGACGCCCAGACCTCGACGCCGGAGCGCAGGCGCAGCCGTTCGACCGAGTCAAGTGTGACCTCCGCGACGAGCGGCGGTGCCGTGGCAAGCCGAACGCGCGCGCGGTCGCGTTCGATCGCGACCGAGGTGACGCGACCGAACAGGACGTTGCGCGCCGATCCTTCGGGGCGATCCGGCCACAGCGTCACGTCGATCGGTCGGACGATGCCGACGACCTCGCCCTCCACGTACCACTCGGGCCACGGGACGACGAGCGTCCCCTCGCTCGAGATCAGCCGGCCGGTCCCCTCGCCGATCGGCTCGAGGACGCCCCGGACCGCGTTCACCCCGACGAGGTCCGCCGCGTAGCGCGACCGCGGCGCCGAGCGGATCTCCTCGGGCGTCCCGATCTGGGTCACGCGTCCGTCCTCGAGGATCACGAGTCGGTCCGCCATCGTGAACGCCTCCACCGGGTCGTGGGTGATGAGGATCCGGATCCCCGGGAAACGTTCGAGCTCGTCCCGGAGGACCTCCCGCAGCCGCGCGCCCGCACCCACGTCGAGCGCCGACAGGGGTTCGTCGAGCAGCAGCAACGCGGGTTCGGCGACCAGCGCGCGGGCGAGCGCCACGCGCTGGGCCTCGCCGCCGGAGAGGTCGCGCGGCTTGGCCCGGGCGCGTTCGACCACCTCGAGCCGACGAAGGAGGTGCTCGCTGCGGTCGCGTGCCTCCCCCCGGGCGACACCGCGCGCCAGGAGCGGGAACGCGACGTTCTCGAGCGCCGACAGGTGCGGGAACAGCAACAGGTCCTGGAACACGACCCCGATCGGCCGTCGCTCGGGCGGCACGTACCCACCGGCCGCCGGCTCGTCGAGGACGACCCCGTCCAACACGATGGAGCCTTCCTCGGGCGGGACGAGCCCGGCCATCGAAGCGACGAGCGTCGACTTGCCCGAGCCGTTCGGACCGAGCAGTGCCGTGGTGGATCCCCGGTCGGCGTCGAACGACGCCCGGATCGCGAACGTCCCCCGTCGGGCCGTGACGTCCACCGACAGCGTCATCGCAGGAACCGCCCCCGCAACGCGAGGATCACCGCGAAGGCCACGGCGATCAGGAGCATCGAGATCGCGAACGCCGCCTCCGGGTCCGTCTGGAGACGTTCGAAGACGGCGAGTGGGAGCGTCTGCGTCCGTCCCTGCAGGTTCCCGGCGAACGTGATCGTCGCGCCGAACTCGCCGAGCGCCCGCGCCCACGACAGGACGAGCGCCGCCGCGATCTGCGGTCCCATCAGCGGAAGTGTCACCCGTCGCAGGACGTACCAGCGGGACGCGCCGAGGGTCGCCGCCGCGTCCTCGAGCCGCTGGTCGAGGCCACGCAGGCCCGCCTCGAGCACCAGCACGGCGAGCGGGAACGAGACGAACGTCGCCGCGAGCACGGCCGCGGCGGTCGTGAACGTGAGCTGGATGCCAAACCACTCGTACAACCACGATCCGACGAGCCCGCTCCGCCGTCCGAACGCGGCCAGCAGGCCCACACCGGCGACGACCGGGGGCATGACCAGCGGGAGCACGATCAGCGCGCGCAGGAACGTCTTCCCGCGGAACGACCCGCGCGCGAGCACCCACGCGAGCGGAAGCCCGAGAACGAACGAGATCGCCGCGGCGGTCGTGGCGACGACCAGCGAGAGCCGCAGCGCGGTGAGCGCCGTCTCGCTCGTCAGGATCTCGACGACCCGCGACCAGGGCGTGCCGACCAGGAGGCCGAGCAACGGCAGCGCGACGAGCGCGACGCCGAGCGCCGCGAGGACGACGAAGACGGCCGGGATCCGCCCCCTACGGAGGGGGAAGGAAGCCGTACTCGGCGAGCGTCCGCTGTCCGTCGCCAAGGACGAAGTCGACGAATCCCTTCGCGAGGTCTACCTCCTGGGTTCCGTTCACGGCCGCGATCGGATAGGTCGCGATGATGTTCACCTCGTCGGGGATCGGGATGAGCGTGACCCGGTCCGAGACGGCGGGCGTGACGTCGGTGACGTAGCCGATGCCGGCATCCGCGTCGCCGGCGATCAGCTTGGTGATGACGGCCCTCACGTCCTCCTCGTTGGAGACGACGTTCGCGAGCGCAGCCTCGGAGATCCCCTCCTCCCGGAACATCTCCCGCGCGTAGTCGCCCGCCGGAACGCCTTCGGCGGCGAGGACGAGCTGCACGTGATCCTCGGTGAGGTCGTCGAGGTTCTCGATCCCGGCCGGGTTGTCGACCGGCACGATGATCGCGAGGCGGTTCTGGGCGAAGTCCGCCCGGTCCGTCACGCCCGGTCCGTCGTCCTGGACCGAGTCCATCCAGGTCGGGCTCGCCGAGGCGAAGACGTCGACCGGGGCGCCCTGATCGATCTGAGCCGCGAGCCCGTCGGACGGCCCGAAGTTGAAGGTCACGGTGGTGCCGGGGTTCGCCGTCTCGAACGCCTGGCCGATCTCGGTGAACGCGTCGGTGAGCGACGAGGCCGCGGAGACCGTCAGGTCGGCTCCCTCCCGCGCCGAGGCGGTGTCGCCGCTCCCGGCGTTCGGTCCGTCGCCGGGACACGCCGTGGCGACGAGCGAGACGAGCACGACCGCGACCGTGAACCCGGCGCGCTTCACCCGTCCACCTCGAGCATCACGTTGGTGGCCTTCACGGTCGCGACGGCCTTCATCCCGGGTTGGAGGCCCATCTCGTCGACGGCCTCCCTCGTGACGAAAGCGAGGATCCGGTGCGGGCCCGCGAGGATCTCGACCGTCGCCGCGAGCCTGTCTCGCTTGATCTCGGTCACCGTTCCGGGGAACCGGTTCCGAACGCTGGCGGAGGTGATCTTCGGGCGATCGCGACCCTCGGCGAGCAGGCGGGCCACCTCGGCGGCCGCGACCGTGCGCTGGCCACCCGCCGTCCGGGTCGTGCTGAGCTTCCCTTCCCGCTCCCAGCGGCGCAGCGTCTCCACGCGGACGCCGAGCATCGAGGCCGCGGCACCGATCCGGTACAAGTCCTCCGGCACGCCGGTGAGTCTAGCGAGTTTCGAGCGGGTGTCGCCAGAGATAGCTGGCGATATCATGCCGGAAGCCTTCGAGCGGCGGGCCCGAACTCACACGGCGAAGCGGACGTGGAGGATGTCGCCCTCGCGGACCTCGTAGTCCTTGCCCTCGACCCGTACCTTGCCCTGCTGCTTGGCGGCGTCCATCGACCCGGCCGCGACCAGCTCGTCGTACGCGATCACCTCGGCGCGGATGAACCCGCGTTCGAGATCGGTGTGGATCACGCCCGCGGCCTCGGGCGCCCTCGCCCCGCTGCGGACCTCCCACGCGCGGGTCTCGTCGTCCCCGGTCGTGAGGAACGTGATCAGGTCGATCGCCCGGTAGCCCGCTCGGATCACGGTCTCGAGCCCTGGTTCGTGCACCCCGAACTCGTCCAGGAGCGCCCGGGCCTCCGCGGGATCCATCTCCGCCGTCTCGGCCTCGATCGAGGCATAGACCCCGACCGTCCCCTCGGGCAGACCCTCCGGGACGTCGGTCCCCTCCTCGAGGTTCGCGACGACGATCGACGGCTTGATCGTCAGTGGTGCGATCGGCTTGAGCTCGCGCCGGTGCTCCTCGGAGAGCCCGGCGTCCGAGAGCGGGATCTCCGCCTGCAGGGCCGCGTTCGCGGCGGCGAGCGCCTCCACCTCGGGCGTCCCCTTCCCGCGGGCCCGCTTCCCCGCCTTCTCCAGCGCCGGCTCGATCACGGCCTGATCCGCGAGGAGCAGGTCGGCGCGGACCTCCGCGACCTCGGACACGGGCTCCGCATCCGGCCCGAAACAGCGCACGACGATCGCGAGGGCGTCCGCCTCGCGCAGCTTCGCGATCCCCTGCGCGGAGGCGGTCCCGCCCGGGACGTCGACGAACCCGACCTGGGCGTGGACCGTCTTGCGCGAGCGCTCCATCTCGGTCAGGACGTCGACGCGGGGGTCGGGAACGGGCACCACGGCGTGGTTCGCCCGGCCTCCGTGACCGCCTGTCCGCGTGAGCGCGGTGAACAGGGTCGACTTCCCGCTGAACGGGACGCCGACCAGGCCGATGTCCTTCACGCGGGCAAGTCTAGGGAAGTCCTGCCTACGCCTTGGTCTCCCAGAAGATCTTGCCGATCTCGTCGATCGCGTCCAGCAGCTTCTGGCCCTGCGCGGGGTCCTGCGCCTTCTTGGCCAGACCCGCCTCCTTGGTCGCGTTCCAGAACAGCTCGTGGAGCTGCGGGTACTTCTCGACATGCTCGGGCTTGAAGTAGTCGGTCCACAGCACCCACAGGTGCTCCTTGACGAGGTCGGCGCGCGCCTCCTTGATCGCGAGCGCGCGGATCCGGTAGTCCTCCACGCTCTCCCCGGCGGTCTTGAACTTCTCCGCGTCCTGGTAGCGGGTCTGGATCGCCTTCACCGACTCGGCCTCCACGCGAGCCTGCGCCGGGTCGTAGATCCCGCAGGGCAGGTCGCAGTGCGCATGGACGACGCGGCGTGGTCTGAGCGACGCTTTCAGCATGGGTTCCCTCCTTCGGACGGTCGGGGTTCCGTGACCCGAACCTACCACCGAGGCGCGAAACGGCGGAAGGTGGCGTTCGCGGCGGCCGTCCTCGTCGGTCTCGCTGCGGCGTACGGGTTTCGGCGCTGGCGTCCCTTCCGGATCGAGGTCGAGGGCACGTCGATGCGTCCCACGCTCGAACCCGGGGACTGGGCTGTCGCGGTTCGAGCCCGGCGGTTGCATCGCGGCGATGTCGTGGTGGTGGAGCATCCCGATCGCGTGGGCTTCGAGCTCGTCAAGCGCGTCACGCGCCTGCCGGGGGACGCGGCGCCCGACGGGCTCGGGCTGGTCGATCGGGTGTGGGTGGAGGGGGACGATCCCGAGGGCTCGAGCGACAGCCGGACGTTCGGGCCCGTGCCGCTGGGACTCGTACGCGGCAGGGTCTGGTTCGTGTGGTGGCCGCTCGGCCGGATCCGGGCGCTGAGGCCCAGGTGAGCCGGTTGCGCCATTTCCCATCTGCCCGGTAGCATTTGCAGTTGCAATGATCCGGACACGCTGCCGAGGTCTCGTGGGGGCCATGATCCCCGACCGATGCTGCTGTCCCCGGGTGCCCCGCGGCCGCCGCTAGGCGTCGCATCCGGCACCGAGACCGCCTACCTCCGCAACGAAGACCCATCATCACGTTTCGCTCGAAAGGAGGCTCCGCCGATGGACGTCATCACCGCCACCGTGGACGCTCGGGGCCAATCCTGCCCGGGGCCGCTCGTCGCGTTGCACAAGGCGCTGGGGAACGCGGGCCCCGGCGACCTGCTCGAGCTCCTGGCGACCGATCCCGGCTCGAAGTCGGACGTTCCGTCGTGGTCGAAGCTGTCGGGCCACGAGCTCCTTGACGCGAGCGAGACCTCGGGCGTCTACCGCTACGTGATCCGGAAGGTGTGATCGAGATGGTGCAGACCGCGCGCGAGACGACCGACGAGGCCGGGACCGAGGCGATACGTGAGCTGATCGACCAGGCGCTGGCCGAACGCGAGGCCGCCGAGGGGTTCAACCGGAAGAACAAGATCACGATCGTCGCCTGGGACGGCCACCTCGACCGGGTGTGGCCGACGCTGATCCTGTCGACGACCGCGGCGGCCTCCGGGATGGAGGTGAGCGTGTTCTTCACGTTCTGGGGGCTGTTCGCGCTCGTGAAGCCCGAGCGGCGCCGCAAGACCGGGAGGGACTGGATGACCAAGGCGCTCGGCCAGATGAACCCCGGTTCGACGGCCAAGGCCAAGCTCTCCCGGTACAACTTCGCCGGCATGGGCCCCTGGATGCTCGGCAAGGTGGCCGAGGACTACAAGACCCCGCACCCGACCGAGCTGCTCGAGCTCGCGCGCGAGATGGGCGTCCGCCTGATCCCCTGCCAGATGACGATGGACCTGATGGGGATCGGCACCGAGGACCTGATCGACGGGCTGGAGGAACCCATCGGCGCCGCCACCGCGCTGCTCGAGATGAAGGAGAGCGCGATCCAGCTGTTCATCTAGCCGGCCGTTCAACCCTCGGCCTCGGAAGAGCGACGCACCCGTATCCTTCGTGACGCTAATTAGCGTTGCGTAGTATCATGAGGGCGTGACCACGATCGCTCCCGTCGACGCACCCGCCCTCGCCGCCCGGCTCCGCCTCGCCGTCACGCGGCTCGCGCGGCGGCTGCGGCAGGAAGCCGAGGCGGGCGTCACCCCTTCGATGCTCTCGGCGCTCTCGTCCGCCGAGCGCGAGGGCCCGCTCACGATGCGCGAGCTCTGCCATGCCGAGCAGGTCCAGCCGCCGACGATGACGCGGATCGTCGCGGCCCTCGTCGAGGCCGGCCTCGTCGTCCGCGAACCCGACCCGGCAGACGGGCGCGTGGCATGGGTGAGGGTGACGCCGGAGGGACGCCGGCTGCTCGAGCGGAGCCGCCGCCGCAAGGAGGCCTACCTGGCCAAGGCGCTTCGCTCGCTCGATCGGGAGGAGCTCCGGACCCTCGAGGCGGCTGCCGAGATCCTCGAGCGACTGACCGACGTGCCGTCAGCCACGCAGTCCGGGGCACGCACGTGACCCCCGTCCGCGTGACCTTCCACCGGACGTTCCACTCGCTCGGGCACTCGGCGAACTTCCGCCGGTTCTTCATCGGCCAGGCGGTCTCGGTGACCGGCACGTGGATGCAGATGGTGGCCGCCGCCTGGCTGGTGCTCCAGCTGACGGGCAGCGGCGTTGCGCTGGGCATCGACACCGCGCTCGCGTTCGGGCCGATCCTGCTGTTGGGACCATTGGGGGGGTCGCTGGCCGATCGCTACGACAAGCGACGCATCCTGCTCGCGACACAGATCACGTTCGGCGCGCTCGCGCTGGGGCTGTGGGGGATCGTGGCGACCGGGGTCGTCCAACTGTGGATGGTCTATGCCCTTTCGTTCCTGCAGGGCGTCACCACCTCGATCGACCAGCCGACCCGACAGAGCTTCTTCGCCGAGATGGTCCGGGACAGCGACCTGCCGAATGCGGTCAGCCTCAACAGCGCGGTGATGACGGGCACCAGGATCGTCGGACCCGCGCTGGCCGGCGCGCTGATCGCCGGCGTCGGGCTGCCGTGGTGCTTCTTCCTCAACGCCTGCTCGTACCTCGCGGTGATCGTGGCCCTGGTCTCGATGCACGCCGATCAGCTCCGCCCCCAGCGCGCCCCGCGTGAGGCGGGCGCGATCCGCGAGGGGCTGCGCTACGCGTGGCGGACGGGCGAGCTCCGGCGACCGCTCGTGCTCATGTCGGTGCTCTACCTCTTCAGCTTCAACTACTCGGTCCTGATGCCTCTGTTCGCGGAGCGGACGTTCGGCGGCGACGCCGGGACGCTCGCCCTCCTGTTCTCGGTGGCAGGCGTGGGCTCGCTCGCGGGCGCGCTCGTCATGGCCAGCCGCCCAAGACCCGGCGAACGCCGCCTGGCGCTCGCGGCGGTGGGCGTGGGTGTGGTGACGACCCTGGTCGCCTTCGCGCCGAGCCTGGACGTCGCGGTGGTCTCGATGCTGCCGCTCGGCGTCGCGTCGATCGTGTTCTTCGTGACGGCGAACTCCACGTTGCAGCTGACCTCGCGACCCGACATGCGCGGACGCGTCATGGCGCTGTACGGGATCGTGTTCCTGGGGACGACGCCGTTCGGCGCGCCGATGGCCGGATGGGTCGGGGAACACCTTGGCCCGCGGGTCGCGTTCGCCGGCGGTGGAGTGATCGCGCTCGCGGCCGGGCTGGTGGGGCTGTACCTCCTGTCGCGGCGGACGGCCGCCGACGGGATCGCGGTGGAGCCGGTGGTCGGCGCGGAGGCCGCCTGAACGGTTGAGGCGGAGGCCCGTCGCCGGCCGGACCCGCCCGCGTCAGGAGCGGCGGGCG
>CBRGMI010000040.1:0-12568 GCA_967797495.1 uncultured bacterium | reverse complement strand
CGCGGAGCTCGTCTTCCTTCTGGTGCATCGCCGCCCTGCCCTCGGCGAGCGAGTCCGAGACGAGCTTGGCGAGGTCCATGATGCCGCCCCGCGCCTCGCGGGCGAGGGTGGCCGGCGCGACCTTCGCGGTCTGCTTACGGACGAACCTCGTCGCCAGGATCGCGCTCGCGGCCCCGGCCCCCAGACCGAGGGCGACCCAGAACAACCGCCTCACGCCGAACCCTTCGTGCCGCCCTTGCCAGCCTTGCCGCCCTTGCCGCCGAACCGGCTCGTCGCCTTGCGGACCCCGACCCCGATCGAGATGAGCCTGACCAGGGGCCCGGAGACGACCTCCTCGACGAGCCCAGAGATCCGCCGGACCCGTCCGACGATCTCCCCGGTCGCCTCGAGCATGACGTCCACGCGGTCGAGCTCACGGTTCGTGCGCTCCAGGGATCCCTTCACCTCGCGCAGCAGCGGGACCGTCTCCTCGCGCATCACGTCGATCAGGATCTTCGTGCTCTCGAGGACGCGGAAGGTGTTGATGAGGACGACGCACAGGAACAGGACGAGCACCCCCCAGAACGCGGAGAGCACGATGAGTGCGACGTCACCACCGTCGAGCGCTGCGATCATGCCCACGTCGCCGCCCTCCTCTCTCCGCCTCCCGGCCCACCGCGCGGCCCGTACGCGGGCGGGCTCCGGGTCCGCGCATCATACCGGGGGTGCCTCCTCCGCCGTCCCCTCGAGCGTGTCGGGGGCGCCGCCGTCGGACGGCTGATCGGTCTCCTCCCCCTGCCCGGACGGCTCGTAGTACCGGTTCCCGGAGAACCGCGCGGGCAGGTACTCCTGGTCGACCCGGTGGCCGGGGTAGTCGTGTGGGTACTTGTAATCCCTGCCGAACCCGAGCTTCTTCAACCCCGGGTGCCCGGGCTCCTTGAGGTGCAGCGGCACGGGGTCGGAGGAGGCCGCGTCCTTCTGCGCCCGGCCGAGCGCGGCGATGACGCTGTTGGACTTCGGTGCGCGAGCCAGGTAGATGGCGGCCTCCGCGAGGTTGAGCTGGGCCTCCGGCAGCCCCACGTACTCGACGGCCTGCGCGGCGGCCACGGCGATCATCAGCGCGCGGGGGTCGGCCAGACCGATGTCCTCGCTCGCGTGCACGACCATCCGCCGGGCGATGTAGCGCGCATCCTCGCCCGCCTCCAGCATGCGCGCCAGCCAGAACAGGGCCGCGTCCGGATCGGACCCACGGATGCTCTTGATGAACGCCGAGATCACGTCGTAGTGCGCGTCACCCTGTCGGTCGTAGACGATCGCCTTCTTCTGCACCGCGTCGGCCGCGCGTTCACGGGTGACCGAGTCCTCCCCGGCCGAGCGCGCCGCCAGGACCGCGGCCTCCAGGCCGGTGAGCGCGACCCGGGCGTCCCCGCCGGCGACCTCGACGAGGTGCTCGAACGCCTCGTCCGAGACCCCGACTCCCTGCTTGGCCAGGCCGCGGTCCTCGTCGGCCAGGGCGTGCTCGAGCAACGCGCGGAGCTCCTCAGGCGCCAGCGGCTCGAGCTGCAGGAGGATGCAGCGCGAGAGCAACGGCGTGACCAGCGAGAAGTATGGGTTCTCGGTGGTCGCGCCGACCAGGGTGACCGTCCCCTCCTCGACCGCCGGCAGGAGGACGTCTTGCTGCGCCTTGGACCACCGGTGGACCTCGTCGACGAACAGCACCGTCCGGAAGAGCCCGCCCCTGGCCTGCTCGATCACCTTCCGAGCGTCGGCCACGCCCGAGGAGACCGCCGACAGCTGCACGAGATGGGCGCCGACCGCGTCGGCGAGCAGGTAGGCCAGGGTCGTCTTCCCCGTTCCCGCCGGCCCCCACAGGACGATCGAGGGCAGGTGGCCGCCCTCGAGCAGTTGCGTGAGCGCCTTGCCAGGACCGATGAGGTGCGATTGCCCGACGAACTCCTCGAACGTTCGGGGCCGCATCCGGGCGGCGAGGGGGACGTCGGCCACTCGAGGTCAGTCCTTGTAGCGGATGATGCGCCTGGGCCGGATCTTCAGGATCTCGCGCACCTGGCCGGGCGTGTAGGTGTAGCCGTGGCCGTCGTACCGGTGCGAGAGCTCGTCGATGTGCCGTTCGGCGTGCTCGCCGGTCTCGAACGCCACGACGGTCCCGGTGATCGAGATCCAGTCGTACGCGTCGCCGTTCTTCATGACGGTGATCGCGACCCTGGGGTTCGCCGCGCAGTTGCGGTGCTTGACCCGACCCTCCGCCGTGTTCACCAGGACGTGCCCGTCGGCCGCGTCGACCCAGGTGATCGTCGCGTGCGGCGAGCCGTCGGGGTTCACCGTGACGAACGTCGCGAAGTTCGTGTCCGTCAGCATCTCGATGTCGGACTCCGTGAGCTCAACCATCCGGCTCCGCCTCCTCGTCGTGGGTCGTCGAGATCACGATCGCGATGCCGAGCTCACGCAGCTGTTCCTCGGTCGCGCGGGCCGGCGCTCCGGTGAGCGGGTCGGCGCCGGACTGCGCCTTGGGGAACGCCGTCACGTCTCGGATCGTGTCCTTGCCGGCCATCAGCATCACCAACCGATCGATCCCCATGGCGATGCCGCCGTGCGGGGGCACCCCGTACCGGAACGCCCGCAGCAGGTGGCCGAACTGCTCCTCGGTCTGCTCGGGCGAGAGACCCAACACCTCGAAGACCCGTCGCTGCACGTCGGGGCGGTGGATCCGGATGCTCCCGCCCCCGAGCTCGAACCCGTTCAGCGTGAGGTCGTAGGCGCGCGCCTTCGCGGTCTCGGGCGCGAGGTCCTCGGTCAGCGGCGAGGTGAACGGGTGATGGTTCGAGACCCACTTGGCCTCCTCCTCCGACCAGTCGAACAGCGGCGGCTCCGAGTACCAGCAGAACCGCCACTCCCCCTCCGGGATCATGCCAAGCCGGTCGGCCAGGTGCCGGCGCAGTCCATCGAGCGCCACGTTCGTGCGGACGGGCTTGTCGGCCACGATCAGGATCAGGTCGCCGGGCCCGGCCCCGGTCGCGCGCCGTACGCCCTCGATCTCGCCCGTCGACAGGTGCTTCTCGACCGGCGAGCGGATCCCCTCGGCCTGCACCGCGATCCAGACCAGGCCCGCCGCCCCGCGCGACCTCGCCACCTGTACCAGTCCGTCGAGCTCCGTGCGGGACAGCTCGGCGCCTCCGGGTGCCGAGAAAGCCTTGATGAGCCCGCCCGAGTCCAACACCGAGGCGAATGCCCGGAACCCCGTCCCCGTGAACGCCTCGCCGACGTTCGCGAGCTCCATCCCGTACCTCAGGTCGGGCTTGTCCGAACCGTACCGGTCCATCATCTCGTCGTACGTCAGCCTCGGGAACGGCACGGCGACCTCGACGCCCTGGATCTCGCGCACGACCCGCGCGTACAGGGGCTCGATCACCGCGAAGACATCCTCCTCATCGACGAACGACATCTCCACGTCGAGCTGCGTGAACTCGAAGCTGCGGTCGGCGCGCGTCGGCTCGTCCCGCAGGCACCGGACGATCTGGTAGTAGCGATCCTGTCCGGCCACCATCAGCAGCTGCTTGAGCTGCTGCGGCGACTGCGGCAGCGCGTAGAACGTCCCGGGCCACAGCCTCGATGGGACCAGGAAGTCACGGGCACCCTCGGGCGTGCTGCGGCCGAGCAGCGGGGTCTCGACCTCCAGGAACCCCCGAGATTCCATCTCGTCGCGGACGATGCGGTTGATCGCGTTCCGCATCGCGAGGACCTTGGTCATCTCGGGACGTCGCAGGTCGAGGTAGCGGTAGCGGAGCCGCAGCTCCTCCGAGGCCTCGATCCGGTCCTCGATCACGAACGGGGGGGTCTCGGCCTCGGCGAGCACCTCGAGCTCGTCCACGGCCACCTCGATCACCCCGGTGGGCAGCTCGGGGTTCACCGTACCCGGCGGGCGTTGCCGGACCTCGCCCGAGACCCGGATCACGGACTCGGAGCCGAGGTGTTGCGCAGCGGCGTGGGCCTCCGGCGCGTCCTCGGGATGGAACACGAGCTGAACCAGCCCCTCGCGATCCCGGAGATCGACGAAGGTCACCCCGCCGTGGTCCCGCCGGCGCCACACCCACCCGCAGAGGGCGACGCGCTCGCCGGTGTGCTCGTCCCGGAGCTCGCCGCACGCGTGCGTCCGCATCGCCGTCCCGAGATCGCTCATAGGATCGCCCGCGCCGTCATCGCTCGGCGGCCCAATCCGTTCGCGAGAGCCAGTTCGCCACCTCGCCGACCGGGACCTCCTGTTGCTCCCCATCAGCGAGGCTCTTCAGGATGGCCGTCTCCGCCGCCACCTCGCGTTCCCCGAGGATCACCGCGTACGCGGCGCCCGAGCGGTCGGCAAGCCTCAGCTGCGCCTTCAGGGATCGGTCCTCGAACGTCGTCGCCGCCGGGATGCCCGCGTTCCGGAGCTCGTCGACGAGTCTCTCCCCGACCTCCGTCGCCTCCGGACCGATCGAGACCACGAAGCACGCGAGCCCGACCTGGCCGGGGAGCGCCGCTCCCTCCTCGCGCAGGGCGAGGAGCAGCCGGTCCAGGCCGAGCGCGAACCCCACCCCCGGCGTCGGGGGCCCGCCGAGCACCTCGGCGAGCCCGTCGTACCGTCCACCGCCGCACACGGACCCCTGAGCCCGCGAGAGCGAGGTCGAGACGATCTCGAACGTCGTCCGCGTGTAGTAGTCGAGCCCGCGGACGAGCCGCGGATCGTGGACGAACGCGATCCCCGCGGCGTCCAGCCCGTTGCGGACCGCCGCGAAGTGCTCGGCGCAGGCCTGGCACAGGTTGTCGGAGATCAGCGGCGCCCCGAGCACGAGCGGCGTCTGCCCGTCGACCCTGCAGTCGAACACACGGAGGGGATTGGTCCGGAGCCGCGTCCGACAGTCCTCGTCGAGCTCCGCCTTGTGCGGCTCGAGGTACGCGATCAGCTTCTCGCGGTAGGCCGGCCGGCACTCCGCATCGCCGATCGAGTTGAGGCGCAGCTCGATCCGGTCGAGGCCCCGCCCATGGAGGAAGCGATCGCCCAGCGCGACGATCTCGACGTCGGCCTTCGGGGCGGCGGACCCGATCGTCTCGACCCCGAACTGCCGGAACTCGCGCAACCTCCCCGCCTGCGGCCGTCCGTGCCTGAACTGCGACGAGACGTGGTACGCCTTGAACGGCGTCGGGAGGTCGTGGGCGTGCGCGAGGTACGCGCGGACGATGCCGGCCGTCTGCTCCGGACGCAACGTGAGCGATCGCCCGCCCTTGTCCTCGAACGTGTACATCTCCTTCGTGACCACGTCGGAGGTCTCGCCCGACGTGCGCTCGAACAGCTCGGTGTGCTCGAAGGTCGGCGTCTCGACGTAGCGGAACCCGTACAGGCGAGCGGTCCGGTGGGCGGCGTCGTACAGCCCCAGCATCGCGTCGGAGACCGGCGGCAACAGGTCGTCGGTCCCGCGTGGCGGCTGCAGCTCCACTCAGCGCCTCAGGAACGGGTTGCGCTCGCGTTCGCGCCCGACGCTCGTCCTCGGACCGTGGCCCGGGAGGACGTCGGTCGGATCGGGCAGCTCGAGGAAGCGGTCGAGCGACCGCTCCATGTCGGCCGGCGACGAGTTGGGGAAGTCGCTCCGGCCGATCGCGCCCGCGAACACGAGGTCGCCCGAGAGCAGGAGGGCGTCGGTGGACAGACATACGCTGCCCGGGGTGTGGCCGGGTGTGTGCACGACCTCGATCGCGAACCCGGCGAACGTGAGCACATCTCCGTCGACGACCGTTCGAACGTCCTTCACGGGGACGGGCGGCGTCTGCGACCTCGCTCCCCACCCCTGCGGATCGGTCAGTGCGGCGACGTCCGCCTCATGGATGTAGAAGGGCAGGTCGTCGCCGCAGAAGACCGCCGCCGACCCGATGTGGTCGAAGTGCCCGTGCGTGGCGAACGCGGCGACCGGCCGCCTGCCCTCCGCATCCAGCATCGCGCGGACGCGTTCGGGCGAGAACCCGGGGTCGACCACCACCACCTCATCGGTCCCGTCGGCGCCGAGCAACCAGCAGTTGGTCTCGAACGAGTTGTCGGAGAAGACGTCCAGGTACATGGGGGGAGAGTCTATCGAGCGCCGCGTCGGCGCCCGGCCCGGGGCCGAGCGCGATCAGAGCTGGGTCTGGCCCCTGAGCACCCGACGGGCCCGGACCGACGGCGGCGGCGCGGGGTGTTCCACCAGGGCCACAACCCGATCGGCCATGAACCGCCCGCTCCGGACCGGCTCCCCGTTCCTGGTGACCTCGGAGACCTCGATCACGCCGCGCGACGTGGCGACCTCGACGCGGCGCCCCGCCTTCGTCGCCTCGATCTCGTAGGTGAGCACGCCCGAGCCCGAGTCGACGACGATCTCCACCCGGTCGCCCTTCACGAGAGGAGCCTACTCCTCGGCCCGGACATGCTCGGCGGCACGGCTCGGCGGGGCTTCAGCCGGCGGAATCGATCCAGAGGGTGACCGGGCCGTCGTTCACGAGCTCGACCTGCATGTGCTCCCGGAACGCTCCGCGTCGGACCGTCGCGCCCCGTGCCTCCAGGGCCTTCGCGAACGCCTCGACCCGATCCTCGGCGATCTCGGGCGGGGCGGCCCCGTCCCACGAGGGCCGCCGGCCCCTGCGGACGTCGCCGTAGAGCGTGAACTGCGGAACGATCAGGATCTCGCCGCCCACGTCGGACAGCGAGCGGTTCATCTTGCCGTGCTCGTCCTCGAACACCCGGAGGTGGAAGACCTTCTCGGCCAGCCGGTCGTACTCGCCGAACCCGTCGTCGGCGCCCACGCCGACGAACAGGAGGAGGCCGGGTCCGATCTCGGACACGAGCTCGTCGCGGACCGTGACCGAGGCTCGGTGGACGCGCTGGAGCAGGACCCTCAACGCGGCACGACGCGGAACGCGTCGTAGACGTTCTCGACCTTCTTGACGGCCCCGAGGATCTCGGTGAGGTGCGAGATGTCCGCGAGCTCGAACGTGAACCGCAGCATCGTGGTCCGGTCACGGCCGACGGCCGAGGTCGCCGACAGGATGTTCACGTGGTGATCCGAGAGCACCGTGGCGACGTCCGAGAGCAGGCGGGTGCGGTCGAGCGCCTCCACCTGGACCGCGACGACGAACGACGTCGGCTTGCCGGCCTTCCAGGTGACGTCGATCAGCCGCTCGGGCTGGGAGATGAGCGACTTCGCGTTCGGGCAGTCGGTCCGGTGGACCGAGACACCCTGCCCGCGCGTGACGAACCCGAGGATGTCGTCCCCGGGCACCGGGGTGCAGCACCGGGCGAGCCGGACCCACACGTCCTCGGAGCCGGGCACCACCACGCCCGAGGTCACGTCGGTCGAGCTCGGCTGCCCGAGGTGCACAGGCCGCGCGAGCGGGAGCTCGGTGACGTCCTCCTCGGGCGAACCCTGCACGCTCCGCGCCAGGCGGGCGACGATCGATTGCGGCGAGACCTGTCCCTCGCCGATCGCGACGTACAGCGACTCGAGGCTCGGGAACTTCATCTCGCCCGCGAGCTGCTCGAGCGCGTCCTCGGTCGCGAGCCGCTTGAGTGGAACGTTCTGCTTGCGCATCAATCGCTGGAGCTGCTCCCGGCCGTCCTCGAGGGCGTCCTCGCGCCGCTCGCGGCTGAACCACTGCCGGATCTTGTTTCGGGCGCGTGGCGTCTTGACCCATCGGAGCCAGTCCTGCGACGGTCCCTCGCCCTGCGCCTTGGAGGTCAGGATCTCGACCGTGTCGCCCGTACGAAGTTCGTAGTCGAGCGGCACGAGCTTGCCGTTCACCTTGGCCCCGATCGTCCGGTGCCCGACCTCGGTGTGGATCGCGTACGCGAAGTCGACCGGCGTCGCGCCGGCCGGCAGGTTCATCACGTCGCCCTTCGGCGTGAAGCAGAAGACCTGCCCGCCGTACAGGTCGATCTTCAGGCCCTCCATGAACTCGCGTGGGTCGGCCATGTCCTTCAGCCATTCGAGCATCTGACCGAGCCACGCGAGGTCGGCGGCCTCCTTGGCCTTCTTCCCGTCGCGCCCCTCCTTGTACCGCCAGTGGGCGGCGATCCCGTACTCGGCGGTCCGGTGCATCTCCTTGGTGCGGATCTGCACCTCGATCGGACGGCCCTGTGGTCCGACGACGGTGGTGTGCAGCGACTGATACATGTTCGACTTGGGCATCGCGATGTAGTCCTTGAACCGCCCGGGGACCGGCTTCCACAGCGAGTGGATCGCGCCGAGCGCCGCGTAGACATCGCGAACCGAATCGACCTGGACCCGGATCCCGGCAAGGTCGTAGATCTCGTTGAACTCCTTGCCGCCGACCACCATCTTCTCGTAGATCGAGTACAGGTGCTTCGGGCGGCCACCCACCTCCGCCTTCAGCCCCGCCTCGCGGATCCTCACGCGAGCGGCCTCGAGCACACCCTCGACGTACTGCTGTCGCTCGCCGCGGCGCTTCTCGACCAGGCTCGCGATCTCGTGGTACGGCCCGGGGTGCAGCGTCTTGAACGACAGGTCCTCGAGCTCCCACTTGACCTGCTGCACGCCGAGACGGTGAGCGAGCGGCGCGTAGATCTCGAGCGTCGCGGTGGCGATCCGCCGCTGCTTGTCCTTCGGGAGCGCGGAGAGCGTGCGCATGTTGTGCAGCCGGTCGGCAAGCTTGATCAGCAGGACGCGGATGTCGCCCGCCATCGCCACGATCATCTTGCGGACGTTCTCCGCCTGCTCGTGCTCCCGGCTGCGGAACGAGAGCGCGTCGAGCTTGGTGAGGCCGTCCACGATCCGCGAGACCTCGGGCCCGAACTCGGTCTCCAGGTCCGCGACGCTCACGTCGGTGTCCTCGACGGTGTCGTGCAGGAGCGCCGCCTCCAGGGTCGTGGTGTCCAGACCCAGGTCGGCCAGGATCTGGGCAACGGCGAGCGGGTGCTCGATGAAGTCCTCGCCCGACAGGCGCTTCTGGCCCTCGTGGTGCTCGGAGGCGAACCGGTAGGCGCGCTCGATCTCCTTCAGGTCCGCCTTGGCGTTGTAGCCCTTGACCGTGCGGACGAGCGCCTCGATGCCGTCGTGCGCCTCGGGCTCACCAGAGCGCAGGCGCGACAGGATGCCGCCGCGCCGCTCGGTCCTGACCTCCTCGCCCGTGTCCACGCTCGCCTCTCGCCCCGAACACCAAGTCTACGCCGCGGGTGCACGCGAACCGTGCGGCTGTTCCCGATCGAGGCAACGAGCGGCCTCAACGACCCGAAGGGTCTCAGAAGCGCAGGAGCGTATACAGGTCGTGGCCCTCGAGCTTCTCGCGGCCGTGGAGGAACTCGAGCTCGATCAGGCACGCGATCCCGACGACCTTGCCGCCGATCCGTTCGACCAGCTCGGCGGTTGCCTGCGAGGTCCCGCCGGTCGCCAGCACGTCGTCGACGATCAGCACCCGCTCGCCGGGTGCGACGGCGTCCCGGTGGATCTCGAGCGTCGCCGTCCCGTACTCGAGCTCGTACTCGGCCGATTCGGTCTCCCAGGGCAGCTTGTCCACCTTTCGGACCGGCACGAAGCCGGCGCCGAAGTGGTACGCCACCGGCGACGCGAGGATGAACCCGCGCGCCTCGATCCCCACCACCTTGTCCACGTTGCCGCGCCCGAAGTGCACGACGATCAGGTCGATCACCGTCGAGAACGCGAGCGGATCCGCCAGGAGCGGCGTGATGTCCTTGAACAGGACCCCCTCCTGCGGGAAGTCGGGCACGTCCCGGACGAGCGCCTTCAGCTGATCGAGATCCACGCTGTCACCTCCGCCGGCGCTTGGCGGGCGGGCGTCGCTTGCTCTTCGGGCGCGGGCGCGAGGACGTTTGCCCGCTCCTGCCCGGCTGTCGGGAGCCGGCGGCGGCGGCCACCGCGGCCGGCGCGGCCTCCGGCTCCTCCTCGGCCGCCTCCTGCCCGTTGGTCGGGACGGCACGCAGGCGGCGCTCGGCCTTGCCCCCCCGCTCGAGGCGCGCCCGGAGCTGTCGGTACCTGGGCTCGCGCTCCTTCAGGATGACCAGGATCGGCGTGGCGACGAAGATCGAGGAGTATGCGCCCGCCACGACGCCGATCAGCATCGCGAACGCGAAGTCCTTCAGCGTGTCGCCGCCGAACAGCAGCAGCGACAGGATCGGCAGGATCACCACGAGTGACGTGTTGACCGAACGCATCAGCACCTGGTTCATCGAGTAGTTCGCGACGCCCTCGTACGTGTCCTTGCCGAGCAGCGCGGTCGACTCGGTGTTCTCCTTCACCTTGTCGAAGATCACCACGGTGTCGTACAGGGAGAACCCGAGGATCGTCAGGATCGCGATCACGGTCGGCGGCGAGACCTCGCGGCCGGTGAGCGCGTAGACCCCGGCCGTGATCAGGACGTCGTGCACCATCGCGACCATCGCACCGATGGCCATCTTCCATTCGAACCGGAACGTGATGTACAGGGTGATCGCGAACAGGACGACCACCAGCCCGACCAGGGCTTGTCGCGAGATCTGCTCTCCCCACGTCGGTCCGACCACCTGCACGCTGATGTCGTCCGGACTGATCCCGGTCTGCTGCGCGAGCGCCTCGAACAGCTGCGTCCGTTCGGCGGCGGTGAGGTCGGTGAGGGCCGAGGTCCGGATCGAGACCTGGTCGCCGCCCACGACCTGCACCTCGGCGGTCGCGCGGTCGAACGGATCCTGCGCGAGGAGGCCGCGCACCTGTTCGACGGACACGTCCTTGGAGAGCCGATACTCGATCAGCGTGCCGCCCGTGAAGTCGATCGAGTAGTTCAGCCCGAGGAACACGAGCGCGACGATCGAGATCGTGATCGCCGAGCCCGAGAGGATGAACCACCGACGGCGCCGCTGGATGATGCGGAACTCGGGGTGCCGATACCCGCGGAACGTATCGAACGCGCGCCGCACGCTCATTCCGACCCCCCCGCGAGCGCCGGCACCACGTCCCGAGCGCCGAGCTCTCGATCCGCCGCCAGCCCCGCCTTGATGCCCATCACGCGCCAGTTCACGATCCGCTCGCTGCGCGTGAGCAGGGAAACGGCCGGGCGCTTGAAGAAATAGACGACGAACAGGTCGAGGAGCGTGGCCACGCCGAGCGTGAGCGCGAACCCACGTACGGAGGAGATCGCGGTGACGTACAGGACCGCCGCCGCGATCGCGGTCACGAGGTCGGCGGCCACGATCGTCCGGAACGACCGCTTGAACGCGGGTGCGACCGCCGCCCGGGGCGAGCGTCCGGCGTGGACCTCGTCCTTCAGCCGTTCGAAGAACACGATATAAGAGTCGGCGGTGACGCCGAGCGAGATGACGAGCCCCGCGACGCCGGCGAGCGTGAGGTTGTACCCGATCGATCTGCCCGCGAGCGCTACGAGCCCGAGCGCGAGGACCGCCCAGATCATCATCCCGACCCACGCCACGACCGCGAGGATCCGGTAGTAGAACAGCAGATAGGCCGCCAGCAGCACGAGCCCCGCGATCGCCGCGACGAGCCCCTGCTGCAGCGACTCGTCGCCCAGGGTCGGGCTCACGGTCAGGACCTGCTGGGTGGTGAGCTCCACGGGCAGGGCTCCGGCGTTCAGCTGCGTGGCCAGGTCCTTCGCCTCTCTCTCGGTGAAGCTGCCGGTGATCCGGCCGGTCCCGTTGGTGATCGGTTCCTGGATGGTCGGTGCCGAGATGACCTGGTCGTCCACGACGATCGCGAGCTGTTTGTCGACGAGGCGAGTCGTCACGTCTGAGAAGGTGCCGGACCCCTCGTTGGTAAGGTCGAACGTGATCTGCCATCCCTGCCCCACCGAGGTCGACGATCCCGCGTTGTAGACGGCCGTGGCCTTGTCGATCGCGTCCCCGGTGATCTCGACCGGACCGAGCTGGTACCTGGTGGCGTCGTCGCGGTCCTGGAAGACGACCTCCTGGTCCTTGAGCGCCTCGAACGAGCACTCCTTGGTTGCCTGCTCGGCGGGCGTGCCGCAGGTGAGCGGGTTCGAGGCGTACGCGGGGTCCGTGGGACCGAGCACGCCGATCACCTCGCGCTCTTCGAGACGAGCCGTCTCCCCGATCACCTGGAGCAGGCGCTCCTGGCCGGTCTCCTGGAGCCTGGCCTCGGCGGCCTCGCGATCGAGGAAGCACCCCAGGTTCTCCCCCGCCGAGCTCACGACGCAGAACTGCGTGTCCGCGTTGCGGACCGACATGCCGTCCAGCAGCGTCTGCGCTTCCTCCTGCGAGGGGGTGCACGCGGCCCCCAGATCGCTCGTGAGAGTCTCCTTGCCCTCGGTCTGGACGCAGAAGCTCTGCGACGTCACCGTCTCGATGGAGCTCAATGCCTGGTCGGCCTCGTCCCGGGTCGGGTAGCACGGATCCGTCGCGAGCCCCGTTCCGGTCAGGCAGAACTCTCCCTGCTGCTTCTTGACGGCGATCGCGTCGAGCACGGTGGTGGCATCCCGCTCGGTGCCGACGCACGGGGCGGCCTCCCCGAACAGCGTCGGCGTCGCCTCGTTGGTGGGGTCGTCGGTCAGGCAGACGGACGACACGACGGGTCGAACGCTTGCGGCGCCGAGCGCC
>CBRGMI010000039.1:0-12705 GCA_967797495.1 uncultured bacterium | reverse complement strand
GTCCTCCGCCACCTTCGCGAGCGCGGTCCGATTCGCCTCGGGGTCCCGCCGGCTGGGGATGTACGCCGCCATCCCACCCATCGCGTGGGCGCCGCGCCGGTGGCACGTCCGCACCAGCAGCTCCGTGTACGCGCGCATGAACGGGACGGTCATCGCGATCCGCGCGCGATCGGGCAGGACGAACCCGGGATGACGCCGGAACTTCTTGATCACGCTGAAGATGTAGTCCCAGCGTCCGGCGTTCAGGCCGGCCGAATGGTCGCGCAGCTCGTACAGGATCTCGTCCATCTCGAACGCGGCCAGGATCGTCTCGATCAGGACGGTCGCGCGGATCGTGCCCCGTGGGATCGCCAGCCGATCCTGCGCCCAGACGAAGACGTCGTTCCACAGGCGCGCCTCGAGGTGGCCCTCGAGCTTGGGCAGGTAGAAGTACGGTCCGGTGCCCCGCTCGAGCTGCTCTCGGGCGTTGTGGAAGAACGCGAGCCCGAAGTCGAACAGGCTCCCCGACACGGGTGCCCCGTCGACGACCACGTGGCGTTCGGGCAGGTGCCAGCCGCGGGGCCGGACGAGCAGCGTCGCCGGATCCTCCGTCAACCGGTACTCCCGTTCGTCCGGCCCGGTGAGCTCGATCGTGCGTCGGACGGCGTCCGCGAGGCTCACCTGGCCGCCGACCATGTTCGACCACGTCGGGGAGTTGGCGTCCTCGAGGTCGGCCATGAAGCACCTGGCGCCGCTGTTGAGCGCGTTGATCACCATCTTGCGGTCGGTGGGCCCCGTGATCTCGACCCTGCGGTCCCGCAGGTCGGGCGGCGCGGATGCGACCAGCCATTCCGCCTCGCGGACCGAACGCGTCGCCTCGAGGAAGTCCGGCCGCTCCCCCTCGTCGAGCCGGACCTGGCGTTCGGCGCGGGCCTCGAGCAGCGCGTCGCGACGCCCGCCGAACTCGCGCTGCAGGCCGGCGACGAACGCGAGCGCCTCGTCGGTCAGGATCTCGTCGAACCGGGGTTCCGCGGGACCCAGGACCTCGACACCCTCGGGGTGGGTCACACCGCCCTCCTATCCGCTCCCGAGCAACTCGTCACGCGCGAGCCCCGTGGCTTCGAGGACCTCGGCCTCGTCGACGGCACCGGACGAGACCGCGAACCGCAGGTACCGGAGCAAGCTGCCGACCGTCGCCGGCTCATCGAGCACGCCGGGGGCTTCGACCCGTCGGCGCCACGCGCGAACACGGGACGCCGCGTCGTCCAGGTGCGGGAGGAGCCATCCGTAGACGGCCGCGTAGCGGCTCACCAGGTGCGCGGGATGCAGATCCCACCCCTGGTAGAAGCCGTGACGGAGCGAGTGCCGGACGTGATCGGCGTGCACACGCCACGCCGCGTGGACGTCCTCGGTGCGATCGGTCGCCGGCACGACGTTGCTCGACCCGTCGCTGACCCACACGCCGGTCCCGGCGAGCGCCACCTGCAGCGCGTGTCTGGCGAAGTCGTTGGCAGGGTGATCGAGCCGCTGCTCCCACGGCATCAGTCCGATCGACGCTGTGTAGTCGAACACCCCGAAGTGGATCGCCGCCAGCCGCCCGCCCGCCGCCTCGAGGATGGCGGGGGCCGCGACCGAGCCGTCGGGGCCGAGCACGGACCGCGGCGTCTCGACCTGCACCTCGAACCGCAGCGAGCGCTCGGGCAGACCGAGCCCGACCTCCAGGCGTTCGAGCGCCTCGGCGAAGGTCGCGACGTGCTCGGCCGTCGCGACCTTCGGGAACGTGACGACGAAGCCGTCGGGGAGGCCGGCGGCGCCTTCGGTGAGCGTGGTGAGGAAGGTGTCCAGCGTCCGGAGGCTCCGCGCCTCGGCGCCGTCGGCGAACGACTTCACCCGCAGGCCGAACGACGGCGGGGCGGTCCCGTCCGCGCGCGCCGCTCGAACGGCTCGGGCCGTCGCCTCAGCGTGCCGGTCCTCCTCGTCGTCGGGTCGCGACCCGTAGCCGTCCTCGAAGTCGACGCGAAGGTCCTCGATCGGCGCGCGCTCCAGCTTCGCGCGCACGCGCGCCCTCGTCCGCTCCGCGACCGGGGCGTTCACGCCGAACGCCGACTCGAACGCCGCCGCGTCGGGCGCGTGCGCGTCGAGCAGCCGCAAGGCCTCGGCCCCGAACTCGACCATCGTCGTCGCCGTCAGGCGGTCGGCGGGGACGTAGAGCGTCTCGAGCGGCTGGCCGACGCCGAGGTCGCCGGGGAACCGGCGCCGGTGCTCGGCCGCGGCCCGGCGGGCGCGCTCGAGGAGGTCGCGCCACGCGTCGTCGCGGAACGAACGGCTCACCCCGAGACGACGTCCGCGGTCCGCAGCACCGTCCCCTCGATCCGACCGGAGGGCTTGTCGGTCACGACGAAGACCTTGCCGTCGTTCCGGAGCCCGCAGTACGAGAGGTCGACCGCGACGTGGTGGAGGTTCGGCATCGACAACGTCACCTCCTCGACGTTCGGCGCCGCCCCGAGCACCGCGGTGCCCATGTGCCAGAGGGTGTGTTGCACCGAGCGGCTGTCGTCGTGGTGCGCGAACGCGCGGACGAGCGCGTCCCGGCAGGCGTCCCGCTCCTTGGCGAAGTCGAGGTCCGTTCTCGTGTACCTCCATCGGGCGTCGAGCTTGGTCGCGAGGATCCGGTCGTCCGTCTCCGGCAGGATCGTGTACCGGTCCTTGAGGAAGCCGCCGAACGCCGACCCGGTCGTCTTCAACACGTAGAGCTCATCGAGGCCGCCGGACAGGCGGACCTCGTCTCGGTCGCGGACGACGTGCGTCGTCCATCGGAAGGCTCCGCGCGTGAACGCGTGGGGGTGAGGCTGCCCGTCGATCACGACGCGCTCCCAGGGCCGTTCCGACATCCACGCCTCTGCCCGGCTCGCCGCGGGGGACGCGTGCAGCAGGTACTCCGTGTACCGGAGCGCGAACGCCTCGAGCGCCTCCTCCGGATGCTCGAACGCGAGGGCATAGGCGGCGCTCCGCATCGTGTCGGTCGGCAGCACGGTCGCGTTGTCGCCGTCGGTGTGGACCTCCTCGAAGTCGCCCTCCAGGCGGACCTCGATCTCGCGCTCGGAGAACTCGTGACGATCCTCGCCCCGGACCACGGTCGCGAGATGGATCCCCGCCTTCCCGTACCGATTGGGCCCGAGCTCGAACCCCATCAGCTCCCCCGGTAGGTCGAGTAGCCGAACGGGCTCACCAGCAACGGGACGTGGTGGTGCTCCCCGGGCTCGCGCAGGGTGAACTCAACCGTCACCGCGGGAAAGAAGGTCTCCACGCCGCGCTGATCGAAGTACGCGCCCGTGTCGAACCGCATCCGGTACGTCGCCGCCATCGGTTCGGCGCCCGCGGGGAGCAGACCGCTCACCCGGCCCTGTTCGTCGGTCAGGCCCGCCCCGACCGGCTCCCAGCCGCCGGCGGCGACGACCTCGAGCTCGACCGCCACGCCGGAGGCGGGCCGGCCGGTCGAGGTGTCGAGCACGTGAGTCGTGATCGCCGCCACCGCGCGCATCATCCTCCCGCGCGAACGAGCGGCGCCACGGGCCGGACGAGCTTCTCGAGCCGGATCCGGGTGATCTGCCGTTGCTGTTCGGCGGCCTCGGCGAGCTCGGCGTCGGGGTCGTTCCCGAGCCGCTCACGCAGCGCCTCGAGCATCTCCTCGGCGCTCTTTCCGGAGGCGTTGATCAGGAACACCTGCCCGAACCGCTCCTCGTACTCGTGGTTGCCGGCCTCGAGCGCGCGGAGGATCTCGTCGCTCGCTCCGGCGGCGCCGGCCTGCTCGCCCCGCGCCCAGACGGATCCTCCTCGCTCCCCGATCCGCGGGTGCGCCGCGAACGCCTCACGCCGATCATCGGCCGAGAGTCCGGCCCACACGTCGTCGGCGGTCTGCAGCATCGACTCGAACGTCGCGAACGGCCTCGCCGCCCGGAGCCCGCTCGCCCAGGCGCGCGAGCCGCAGCAGCCGAGCACGTCCTCCTCGAACACCTCGGGCGTCTTCGCGTTGAGCCAGCGGACGCCGAACGAGCGCCAGCCGTCGTCGGTGACCCGCCCGTGTACCCGGAGCCGAGCGACGCCGCCGTCGGGATGGATGTTCAGCCGAACCTGTGTGGCCGGCACCGGCGGGTCGATCGGGAACGCGAAGCGCCGATGCGGGCCCAGCTTGCAGTGCGAGAGGACCTCGAACCATGCCGGCTCGGCCTCCGGGTCGGCGGCGGCGTCGGGAGACACACGAGCCTCGAGCGAGCACGTGTCCGGGTAGTTGCCCTTGAAGTTCGAGGTGTCGACCTCGATGCGCTCGATCTCGGTCTCGGTCGCAAGTCGGATCGCCACCCAGTCGTGGCCGTCGCCGCGCCGGCGTCGCGTCTCCCACCCGTCGTGCATGCCGTGGGAGTCACCCGGCGCGATCAGGTTGTGCGGCGAGGAGAAGAAGAGATCGCTCGCGTCGAGCACGACCCCACCCGACAACGTCGCCGCGGCATCCGCCCGGCCGCCGGCGTCGGTGAGCGTTCGCAGATCCGGGAGGGGCTCGCCGTGGACGCGGAGCCTCGCGACCCCGCCGTCGGGGACGATGTTGAGCCGGAGGTGGCTCACCCGTTGTGGCGAGGCGACGTCGAACCGGTTGACCGCGTCGCCCTCGAGCGCCGACTCGGGCACCAGGTCGAACCACTCCGCGCCCGTGACGTCGTCCTCCTCGACCACCGCGCCCTCGACCGAGCAACGGTCCGGGTAGTTGCCGCGGAAGAAGCTGGTGTCGACGACCACGCCGCGCACGATCCCGGGGACGCCGAGGCGGACGATGCACCAGTCGTGGCCCGGCTCGCGTCGGCGGCGCGTCTCCCAGCCGTCCATCTCCTTGCCGCGATCCGTGTAGCGGTCGGGGTCGAAGACCGGCGCCTCCGGCTTCACGAGGTTCTCCTTCGCCGCGAAGAACTCGTCGTTCGCGACGAGCACCATCCCGCCGAGGCGCCGGGCGGCGAGATCGGGCAGCGTCGTGAAGTCGCTCACGCCGCTCCCCTCGACAGCAGGCGGCCGGCCGGTTCGTCCCGGAACCGCCCGTCCGCGTAGACCTCCACCCCTCGAACGTACGTGGCGGCGACGCGTCCGTCGAGCCGGCGGCCCGCGTAGGGCGTGACCGGGTTGCGGTGGTGGAGCTCGAAGGGATCGATCTCGGAGGCCCCCTCGGGTTCGAACAGGACCAGGTCCGCGTCCCTGCCCTCGGCGATCGCGCCCTTGCGCTCGAGGCCGGCGATCGCGGCCGGCCCCTCGCTCATCCAGCGGGCCACGTCCTCCAGCCCGAACCCTCGAGCCCGGGCCTGCGTCCATACGGCCCGCAGCCCGAGCTCCACGGAGGCGATGCCGCCCCAAGCCTCGAAGAAGGAGCCCGTCTTGAGGTCGGCGGTGCAGGGCGAATGATCGGACACCACCGCCGAGATCCGCCCGTCCCGGAGCCCGTTCCACAGACGCTCCCGGTTCTCGGCCTCGCGGATCGGAGGCGCGCACTTGAACTCGGTCGCGCCGTCCGCGATGTCCTCGGCCGCGAAGGCCAGGTAGTGGGGACACGTCTCGGCCGTCACGTGTTCGCGTCCGGCCAGGACGTCGAGACCAGTCGCCGCCGAGAGATGCAGCACGTGTGTCTCGCACCCCGATGCCGCACTCGCCTCGGCGACCGCCGCGATCGCCTGCTCCTCCGCCGAGGCCGGCCGCGACCCGAGGTAGGTGCGGTACGCGAACGGGTCGGAGCCGGCGAGCCCCTCCGTCGCGCGCTCGATCGGCCCAGGCAGCTCGGCGTGCACGATCAGCAGCCCGTCGAACGCCGCGATCTCCCCCATCGCCGCCTCGAGCTGATCGAGATCGAGCGACGAGAACTCCTCGACGCCCGACGGACAGAGGAAGCACTTGAACCCGAACACCCCGGCGTCGTGGAGCCCGCGCAGCTGCCCGAGATCCCCCGGGACGGCCCCACCCCAGAACCCGACGTCGACGTGGACCTTCCCGTCGGCGGCGGCCCGCTTCTCGGCGAGGGCGGCGATCGTCGTCGTCGGCGGGATGCTGTTGAGCGGCATGTCGAGGATCGTCGTCACGCCGCCCGCCGCGGCCGCTCGTGTCGCGGTCTCGAACCCCTCCCACTCTGTCCGTCCGGGCTCGTTGACGTGCACGTGCGTATCGACCAGTCCCGGCATCACCACGCGGTCGCCGGCCTCCACGAGCGGGACACCCGACGGCGCGTCGTCGAACGGCGCGACGCGCTCGATGCGTCCGTCGACCACGTGGATGCACGCCTCGCGAACACCGCCCGGCGTCACGACGCGCCGGCCTCGGATCAGGACGTCGGCCCCGTGCACGATCGCATCGTGGCACGGGCCCGAACGTCTACGCTCACCGCCGTGAGAACGGTCTTCCGAGGGGCGCGGTGGCCGGGCGACGTCGCCGTTCGCGACGGTCGGATCGAGGCGGTGGGGGCGGTGGCCGAGGAACCCGGCGACGAGGTGATCCGGTGCGACGGCGACCTGATCACCGCGGGGCTCGTGAACACCCACCACCACCTCTACCAGTGGATGACGCGCGGCCGGTGCGTCGGGTGCGACCTGTTCGGCTGGCTCGTCGAGCTCTACCCGGTCTGGGGGCGTCTCGACGTCGAGGACGTCCGTGCGGCGGCGCTGGTGGGGCTCGCCGAGCTCGCGCTCACCGGCTGCACGACCGCGGCCGACCATCACTACCTGGTCCCGCGCGGCGACGACACCGTGTTCGACGCGATCGTCGACGCCGCCAGGACCGTGGGGATCCGCGTGCACCTCGCCCGGGGATCGATGGATCTCGGCGAGTCGCGGGGCGGCCTTCCCCCCGACCACGTCGTCGAGGACCTCGACGCGATCCTCGCGTCGACCGAGTCGGTGATCGCCCGCCACCACGACGGCGAGCGCGTCGTCGTGACGGTCGCGCCCTGCAGCCCGTTCAGCGTGACGCCGGAGCTCATGCGCGCGTCGGCCGAGCTCGCTCGCCGCCACGGCCTCCGGCTGCACACCCACCTGGCCGAGACCGTGGACGAGGAACGCGACGTGCTCGATCGCTTCGGCCGGCGACCGGTGGACCTGCTCGACGAGCTCGGGTGGATCGATGGCGACGTCTGGGTCGCGCACGGGATCCACTTCGACGACGCGGAGGTGGCGCGGCTCGGCGGAGCCGGAACCGGGGTGGCGCACTGCCCGTCGAGCAACGCGCGGCTGGGCGCCGGCATGTGCCGGGTCGTCGATCTCGAGGCGGCCGGCGCGCCCGTCGGTCTCGGGGTTGACGGGGGCGCCTCCAACGAGGTCGGCGGCCTGCAGCCCGAGCTGCGGCAGGCGCTCTACACCGCCCGGCAGCGCGCCAACCGCGCCGAGGCCTTCATGCCGATCGACGCGCTCCGGTTGGCCACGGAGGGCGGCGCGCGATGCCTCGGCCGGGACGACCTCGGCCGGCTCGAGCCCGGCTTCCGAGCGGATCTCGTCGTCTGGCCGGGCGACGACCTCGGCGACGTCCCCGACCCGCTCGCCGGCCTCGTGCTCGGGCCCGACCGCCGGGCCCGGCACGTGTTCGTCGACGGCGAGCCGGTCGTGCGGGACGGGACGCTCCTCGGTGCGGACGAGCGAGCCCTGCGTCGGGACCTCACCGAACGCGCCCGCCGACTCTGGACCTGATGCCGCTCCAGAACCGCGTCACGCCGCTCGGCGAGCTCGTGGCCGAGCCGGGGCGTGGCCTCGTCTACGGGAACCGCGGTTGCCTGCACGACGACCGCGGGCGCATCCGCCGGCGCTTCAACGGCAGGCGATGGATCGCCTGCAGGCTGCGCTTCCGTGGCTGGCATCGCGAAACGCTCCTGCAGCCGGGCCGGTTCACCGAGCTGTTCTTCCTGGACGAGGCGACCGCGTTCGCGGCCGGTCACCGCCCGTGCGCCCTCTGCCGCCGCGAGGACTACGTCCGTTTCGGCGAGATCTGGAGGTCGCTCCACCCCGGCGAGACCGGCGCCGACGCGATCGACGCGCGGCTCCACACGGAGCGGATCGTCGAGGGCACCCGTGCGCAACGCCACCACGACGTCACGCTCGACGAGCTCCCCGACGGCGCCTACGTCCTGCGGGACGGTCGGCCGTTCCTCGTGATCGGTGACGAGTTGCTCGGGTGGTCGAGCGCGGGCTACGACCTGCGCGTCCCCCGAGCGGTGCGAGCCCGGACCACACTCATCACGCCGCCGTCGCTCGTCGAGGTGCTCCGCGCCGGCTGGGACCCGGTGGTCCCTCTGGTCCATCCATCGGCGGCCCCGGATCATCTCGACGCGGTCTGACGTCGCGTCGCGTCAAGGGGCCCGCTCGACCGCCCGCAAGTACTCGGCGACGGCGCTGATGTCGTGATCGGCCAGCCCTGTCGCGAGGGCGGCTCGCACCACGTCGCGGTTCGTCTCCGCCTGCGGCATCGGGGCCCCCACCGCCCTGGCGAGCTCGAGGATCAGGTCGAGATCCTTGCCGACCAGGTCCAGCCTGAACGCGACCGGTGTCTCGTCGGGTCGCTCGAACGCCGCTCGCTTGTAGAGCACGAACGGCGCGGCGGCGGCGCCCGACGCGAAGACCTCGTAGGCGGCCGTCCGATCGACGCCCGCGCGCTCGGCGAGCACCAGCGACTCCGAGAGCGCGGCGTTCAGCCCGTGGACGAGCGCGTTGACCGCCAGCTTCATCGTCGCTCCCGTCCCGAGCTCCCCGACGTGGATGATCCTCGACGACAGCGCCTCGAGCACCGGGCGTGCGCGATCGAGCGCCTCGGCGTCGCCGCCGGCCATGATCAGCAGCTCGCCGCGCTCGACGACCGGCACGCTTCCGGAGACGGGAGCGTCGAGCAGCGTCGCTCCGCGGGCGCGCACCGACGGTTCGATCGCGCGGACGGTCTCGGGCGCGATCGTGCTCATCTCCAGGACGACCTGGCCGTCGTGGAACCCCTCGAGCGCATCCCCGTACACGGCCCGGACGGCCGCATCGTCGGCGAGACTCGTGAGCGCGATGTCCCCCGCCTCGACCGCCTCGCTCGCACGGTCGGCGATCTCCGCACCCGAGGTTCGGGCTACCGCATGGCACTTCCCGCGGTCGCGGTTCCAGACGATGACGTCGAAGCCGGCCCGGCGGAGCGTTCCGACCATGGCGCCGCCCATCCGCCCGGTACCGAGGACGGCGACCGTCGAGGGGGCACCTGGTCGGCTCACGGCGTCAGTACGGCAGCGACCAGCCAGCGTCGACCCGGAATTCGGCGCCGGCGACCGCGGGATTCTCGAGCATGAGCACGGCGACGTCCACGATGTCCTGCATCTGCACCAGGCGTCCGGTCGTCGTCCTGGCCCGGTGGGCGTCGAGGGCCTCGGTCTTGCCCGCCCAGAACGGCGAGTCCTCGACGATCCCCGCGTGGAGCGCGTTGACGCGGATCGGCTTGAGCTCGGCCGTGAGCGAGCGAACGAGGCCGTCCACCGCGTGGTTGATCGTCGTCACGGTCATGGAGCCCGGATACGGGCGCTCCTTGGCGAGACCGCCGAAGATCAGGATCGACGAGTCGTCGTGCAGGCGGTCGAGGAGCGCGTGCACGACCTCGGTGTAGCCGACGAGCTTCAACGTCACCAGGGCGATCGCCTCGTCCACGTCGTACTCGCGCATCGTGTTGAGGTCGCGATGGACCCCGGCAAGGACCAACCGGCTCACATCGCCGATCCCTTCGAGCGCGGGCGCGATCTCCTTCGGCCGCGAAAGGTCGAACGCGAGCTCCGTCGTCTTGCCGCCGAGCTCCGTGGCGACCGTGCTCCCTCGGGTCGGGTCACGCCCGGTGATCACCACCTCGCGGTCCGCCTGGACGTAGTGGCGGGCCACCTCCTTCCCGAGACCGGACGTCCCGCCGACCACCACCACAGCACCGTCCGTCATCGAACCTCCCTCGATGCAGCCTCGATCGCGCCCTCCAGGTACTCCCAGTCGCGTGCGAACCGATACGAGTGCCGGGGCGGCGGCGCGGGAGCCTGTGTCTCGAGCCACCGGACGACCCCCGGACCCTTGTTGTTGAACGCGTGGACGCATCCGGCGCCCGCCCACGCGACGTCGCCGGTCTCGAGCCGATACGCCTCGCCGTCGAACGTCGCGTCGACCGCGCCCTCCAGGATCATGTACGTCTCTTCGAACGGGTGGTCGTGCGGCCCGGCGCCACCGCCCTCGTCGTTCTGCACCATGAACATCGTCGACAGCTGCGCGCCCAGGTCCGAGTCCACCATCATCTTCACCGTGACGCCGCTGTACACGAGCAGCGCCGTCCGCATGCTGGCGGACACGGCGAGCATGTCCTGGGTCTGCTTCGCCGCGTCCATGTTCTCCGCCTCGATGTGCCCGAACGACCTCGTCCGAGGATCGCGCACGTCCACAGAGATGGGCTCACGCTCCGGCAGGGCCGGCACGAAGTAGGTGTCACCGCCGTGGTCGGGGCGGGGCTGCGGCGCGGACATCGTGGCCCACCGCGCGGGTCCGGAGGATCGGTTCGCGAGCGCGTGGGCCTGTCCCAGCGGGACCAGCGCGTAGTCACCGGGCCCGAGCAGGACCGCCGCCTCCGTCGTGGAGAGCACGACCTCCCCGTCCAGGACGTAGAGGCTCTCCTCGTAGGAGTGGACGTGCCAGTCGATGCGGCCGCTCGGGTCCATCTCGCCGATCCCGAACCCCGTGGAGACGGCACCCGCCTGCTCGTCCACGATCGTCCACCGGCGGAACCCGTCAACGTGCCCTTCGAGTGCGGCGGGCACGCCCCACGCCGCGTCGCCACCCCTACGGACCAGATGCCTCGGGCTCACCCCTCCTCCTCTCGTATCGCGGCGGCGTCTACGACCGAACGCACCCGCCTCAGTCCATCGTGGCACTCACGCGTTCGGCGATCGACGCCGCCGAGGGGATCGCGAGGTCCTCGAGCGCGTCCGCGGCGGGCAGCGGGATGTGGGGTGTCGTGATCCGCACGATCGGTCCGTCGAGATCGAAGAAGGACTCCTCGGCCACGATCGACGCCATCTCGGCGCCCCACCCGCACAGACGCGGGCTCTCCTCGACCGTCACGAACCGGCTGGTTTTGGCCACCGACGCCGCGATCGTGGTCACGTCCAGCGGCACCAGCGAGCGCACGTCGACCACCTCGGCGTCGACGCCGTCGCCCGCGAGCGTCTGGGCGGCCTCAAGCGCCTTCGGCACCATCGCGCCGAGCGCGGCGATCGTGACATCCGAGCCCTCCCGCAGGACCTTGGCCGAGCCCAGCGTGTCGACGACCTCGCCGTCGGGGACGTCGCCCTTGCTCGCATATAGCACCTTCGGCTCCACGACGATCACGGGATCGGGATCCCGGACGGCCGCCGCGAAGAGCCCGATCATGTCGGCCGGGTTCGACGGCACGACGACCTTCAGCCCCGGGATCGCCATCGCCCACCCCTCGACGCTCTGCGAATGCTGCGCGCCGAACCGGACGCCGCCCCCGTTTGCGGTGCGGATGACGAGCGGCAGCGCCACCTGTCCGTTCGTCATGTACCGGGTCTTGGCGATCTGGTTCGCGATCAGATCCCAACACACGGCGAAGAAGTCGCTGAACATCAGCTCGGCCACCGGGCGGAGCCCGTTCATCGCCGCACCCATGATCGCGCCGATGATCGCCTGCTCCGAGATCGGCGTGTCGCGGACGCGTTTGGGGCCGAACCGTTCGAGCAGGCCCTCGGTCGTCTTGAAGACGCCGCCGGCCGCCGCGACGTCCTCCCCGATGAAGTACACGCTCGGGTCGCGCTCCATCTCCTGCGCGATCGCCCGGCTGACCGCCTCCCGAAAGGTCAGCTCCGCCACGCGGACCCCCCGTCGGCCCAGAGCTCGGTGCCGAGCGCCTCGGGTTCGGGGTACGGCCCCGCCTTCGCCTCCTCGGTCGCACGGTCGACGAGCTCGAGCGCCTCCCGCTCGACACGATCGATCGCGGCGGGCTCGACACCGGATGCGAGCAGCCGGTCGCGATGGGCGGGGATCGGGTCGCGGGCGAGCCATGCCTCGACCTCCTCGGCGGGACGGTACTTGGCGGGATCGGCGCGCGAATGCCCCCCGTGCCGGTACGTCTTGGCCTCCACCAGCGCGGGGCCGCCGCCCTCTCGGGCCCGCTCGACCAGGCGTGTCGCGGTCTCGTACACGGCGTCGACGTCGTTCCCGTCGACGACGACCGGCTCGAGCCCGTAGGCACTCGCCCGGTCGGCGGCGGGGTTGGCGACGGCCGTCACGTCCCCGATCGCCGTGTACTCCATGTAGAGGTTGTTCTCGCAGACGTACACGACCGGGAGCCGCCAGACGACGGCGAGGTTCAGGGCCTCGTGGAAGGCGCCGATGTTCGTCGTGCCGTCCCCGAAGAAGCACACGACGACCTGACCGGTCTCCCGCTCCTGGGCCGCCCACGCCGCGCCGGCCGCGATCGGCATGTGCGCCCCGACGATGGCATACGAACCCATCGCGCCGTGGGCGACGTCGGTGAGATGCATCGACCCGCCCTTGCCGCCGCAGATCCCGTTCGCCCGGCCCATGAGCTCCGCCATCAACGCGCCCATCGGCGCGCCGCGCAGGAGCGTGTGCACGTGGCCGCGGTACGTGCAGTAGACGAGGTCGTCGGGCCGGAGCGCCGCCGCGAACCCGGCCGCGACCG